>NZ_JBHWUR010000035.1:0-64772 GCF_042737755.1 Streptomyces sp. NPDC059994 | reverse complement strand
GCGCCGGACCCGACGGAGCGACATCCGCCACCGGTCACCGCCCACGGGCTGATCCAGGAGAGTTTCATGAAGCTGCGTTCTTGGTCCCTGGCCGCCGTCCTTTCGCTGACCGCCGCGCTCGTGCCGGCCGCAGATGCGCCGGCGGCACCGGCTGCCCCGGCCGCACCGTCCTGCACGGGCGGATCGATCTGCTTCTACACCGGATCCCGCTACGACGGCCGGAGTTGGGAGTGGGTCGCCAAGGACGGGTACCACGACATGCCCGCCGCCTTCCACGACAACGTCGGCTCGTTCGTGGCGAACGTCGACGGCTGCTTCATCAACTGGAGCCCGAAGGAGACCCGGGTGGTGCGCAACGGCGACAACCGGATCGACTACCGGAGCGACTTCGGCGGCCGGATCGACGGCGTCGCAAACACCTGCTGAACCGTCGGTCGGCCCTGCGGGGCCCCGTTGTGAGCGGTGCCGCTCGCGTCCTGGGGCCGGTTCCGGTCCAGCGCGTCGGCCAGTTCCGTTCTGCGTCGTATCCGTAACTTGCGGTACGTGCTGGTCAGATGGGTCTCCACGGTACGGCGCGCCACATGCAGCAGATCGGCGATCTCGGTGTTGGTCAGGCCGTCGGCGGCCAGTTCGGCGATGCGGCGCTCGCTGCCGGTCAGCGCCCCGGGACCGGTGTGGTCCAGGGCGGCGCTTCGGGCGCCGCTCTGGCGCAGGGCCTGCCCGGCCAGGGTGACCATGCCCAGGGCGCCCCTGCCTTCGGCCAGCCCGGCGGCCTCGCGCAGGCAGTCGCGGGCGTGGCTGCGTTCGCCGGCGGCATGGAGCTGGCGGCCCTGTGCCAGCAGGGCGCGGACCAGCTCCATGCCGAGGTCGGCGGACCCCTGCCGCAGGGTCGTCACGGCCTCCTCGGCCAGGTCGAGACCGCGCCGTCCTCCGGTGACGGCGCCCAGTACGCGAAGGGCGCGGCCCACCGTGCGCGGGGTGTTCCACACCCGGGCAAGTCGCAGCTCCTCCGCCGCCAAGGTCACCGCGTCCTGCCCACCGCCCAGCGCGAGGCGGCACTGCGCCGCCGTCGTGCGCCACGGGGTGACGACCGGGCTGACGACATCGCGGGCGGACTGGCGCCTTCCGCACTCCAGGAAGTCGTGCAGCGCGCCCGCCGGGTCGCCGGCGTTGACCCGCAGCGCGCCCCGCGCGTAGAGGAAGCGGTTCAGCTCGAAGCTCTCCGCTGCCTGGCGCAGATCGAACCCTGCGGCGAACCGCTGTCCCTCCTCGATACGGCCGGTGTGGACGAGCGCCAGCAGAGCGTTGGCATCCCGGTTGGTCGGGCCGGGGCGCGCCCCCGCGGGGCTGTTTGGCGCGTCGGCGTCGAACGGCGCGGCGAGCAGGCGGGCGGCATCGCCACGGGCCGCCGCGATGTCGGCGCGGGTATTGAGGAGTGCGTGACGCATCGGGTGGAGCAGCATCGAACGCTGTCCGGCCAGACCGTGCTCGACGAGCCGTTCCGCCTCGTCGAGTTCGTCGGCCCACTGGGCCACAGCGGCGGCCGTGCCCAGCAGGAAGGGCTCGGAGAGCGGGTCGGTGGGCTGGGCGAGCAGGTCCCGTATCCGGGTCATCGCCTCGTGGGCCGAGATCAGCCGGTGCCGGTGACGGTGGCCGGCAGCCGGACGGAGTCCCGCTCCCTCGCCGAGATCTGGTCCGCCCTGGGCGGCGAACTGAGGCCGTCCCTCGACCTGGCGGTGACCGTGCCCTTCCCCGCCTTCCCCGAGTACGAAGCCGGGCCCGCGGTCACCGAGGGGGCGACGGGACGGCTGCGCGGCACCGACGCCGGTCCACCGCGCTCCTCCGAGCGCTCCCACCGGCCGCATCAGGTGGCCGCCACGCGCGATGCCCGCAAGGCCACGGCGCCCGACCGTCCGGACCCGCGGTGAGCGCCCGGTACGCCGAGACACCGGCCGCCGTCCCCGACGCGCCGGTGCCCGCCCGGTACGACGACCCCGCCCACGCGCTGCTCGCCCGCCTCGCCGCCCTGCGGGAACAGGTGGCCGCACTGGTCGAGGAGCGTGCCGCGACCGACCCCACGGCCGACGACCCGCTGCGCGGCCTCTACCTCTCCGACGAGGCGGTGCACCACCTGCTGCACACCTGGCCGCCCGCCACGGCGGGACATTCCGCACCACTCCCCGCTCACTCCGGCGCGCGGCACGACCCCGCCGACCGCCTGGCGCGGCTGGCCGAGCGGATGGGGCTGACCGAGTGGGACACCACCGTGCTGCTCATCGCCCTCGCCCCGGACGTCGACCGCACCTTCGAGCAGCTCTACGGCTACCTCAACGACGACGTGAGCCGACGCCGCGCCACCGTGGGCCTGGCCCTCGATCTGTGCGGGCTGCCCCCGTCCACCGCGGCGGCCCGTGCCCGCCTCCACGCGTCCGCGCCGCTGCGCGCCCTCGGCCTGCTGGAGGACGAGGACCCCGAACGCCCCTTCCTCAGCCGCGCGTTGCGCGTACCCGACCGGCTGATCGGCCACCTCCTGGGTGACGAGACCCCGGACGCCGCCCTCCTCGGCCGGCTGTACCCGCTGCCGGACCCGCTGCCGGCCGCCCCCGGCGCCGAGGACTTCACGGACCGGTTGGCGGCCCGCCTGCGCAGCGGCCCGCTCACCGCCTGTCTGCGCGAACCACGGGAGGGGGACGGCCTGGCCGCCCTCGCCACCGCCCTGCGCGCGGCCGACCTCGACGCGATGCAGTGCCCGGAGCCGACGGACCGCGTCCCCGAGCTGCTGCGCGAGGCACGTCTCAGCGGGCGGGCGGTCGTCGTGCCGGGTCTGCCCGACCACCCCGGCCCGCTGGTGCGGGCGCTGACCGCGGCACCGGACGTGACCGTACTGCTGACGGACCCGCGCCCCTACGACCCGCACTGGTCCCCGTACGACCCGCTGGTTCTCGAAGCACCGGGCCGACGGGACGGTGGAACGTCCGCCTGGCAGGCCGCGCTCGGCGCGGACGCCGACGGTCTCGACCTGGCCGTCACCGTCGCCCCGTACCGACTCGGCGGCGACCGCGTCCAGCGTGCCGCACAGGCCGCCCGCGCCCTCGCGGCCTTCGACGGTACGCCGGTGACCGCCGCCCACGTCCGCCTCGCGGCCCGCCGCCAGTCGGCCTCGGGGCTGGAACGGCACGCCCGGCGGATCCGGCCCGCCGTGGACTGGCGGGACCTCGTCCTGCCCGAAGGGCCCCTGACCCAGCTGCGCGAACTCGCCCTGCGCGCCCGCCACCGCGACCGCGTCCTCGGCGAGTGGCGGCTCAGTGCCGGCGGCGGACGCGGCCGGGGCGTCCTCGGTCTTTTCGCGGGCGAGTCCGGCACCGGCAAGACGCTGTCGGCCGAGGTGGTCGCCGCCGACCTCGGCCTCGACCTCTACGTCGTCCAGCTGTCGTCGATCGTCGACAAGTACGTCGGCGAGACAGAGAAGAACCTGGAGCGGATCTTCACCGAGGCCGACCGCACCGACGCCGTACTCCTCTTCGACGAGGCCGACGCCGTCTTCGGCAAGCGGTCCGAGGTGAAGGACGCGCACGACCGGTACGCCAGCATGGAGAGCGCCTACCTGCTCCAGCGGCTGGAGTCCTTCGACGGTATCGCGCTGCTCACGGCCAACCTGCGCGCCAACATCGACGAGGCGTTCACCCGGCGCCTGGACCTGGTGGTCGACTTCCCGTTCCCGGACGCCGGGCAGCGCCTGGCCCTGTGGCGGCACGGCCTGGTGCACGTCCCGTGCGCCGACGGGATCGACCCGGCGCCGCTGGCGCGGGACTTCGAGATGGCCGGCGGCTCGATCCGCAGCGCGGTGGTCTCCGCCGCGTACCTCGCCGCCGGACGCGGGGGCGAGGTGACCGCCGCCGACCTCCTGGAGGGGGCCCGCCGCGAATACCGCAAGGCGGGCCGCCTGGTGCCGGGGGAGGGCGGCTGGTGACTCAGCCCTTCGCCGGGTGGACGACCTGCCACT
The DNA here is from genome assembly GCF_042737755.1 of Streptomyces sp. NPDC059994. Lineage (NCBI taxonomy): Bacteria > Bacillati > Actinomycetota > Actinomycetes > Kitasatosporales > Streptomycetaceae > Streptomyces > Streptomyces sp. NPDC059994. The sequence goes on along the minus strand of NZ_JBHWUR010000035.1, from coordinate 60,769 downwards.
CCTGGTCGTCGGTGTGGGTGCAGTCGAAGAGCGTCAGACTGGCGCCGACACCGCCGTCGCTCCAGCCCCCCACGTCCAGACACTTGTTGTCGCTGGCGAAGTTACGGATCCAGTAGTCGCCGCTGTCCTGCTTCTGAATCCACCACAGCTGGTTGTCGGCTGTCGTGCCGTCGCAGGTGAACTCGGTGATCCCGGTACGGACGGGCTGGGCCCCGTAGTCGGGCAGGTCCATGCACAGCTGGTCCTTGACGTTGCGGATCAGGAACAGCGGCTGCCCGCCCGGGCCCCCCTTGGGCTCCGTCACTTCGAGGTTCCAGTTCTGGTTGTCGCCCTTCTCGTGACAAGTCGCCTGCTGCACAGGGCCGTTGAGCTGTCCCTTGTCGCGCCCGGGGAGTTCGGCGCACATCTTGGTGGTGGTGTCGCGCAGCAGGATGTTGTTCGCAGGCACTACGGGGGGTGGGCCGGCCGGCTTCTCGGACGGTGCCGGGCCACCGCCGCCGCCCTTGGAGTCCCCTCCGGTGGACGGCTGTTGCTTCGCGGGCGGCTCGGAGACAGTAGGGGAGGCCAGCGGCTTGGGGGCGGCGCTGGGCGGAAGCGTGGTGCCCGCCTGTTGGGTCTGCTCGGTGGCGCTGCTGCGCACCTGGGGCTTGTAGGCGATCCACAGCATGACGAAGGTGATCGCGAGGGCGGTGACGAGGCCGAGGCAGGTCGCCAGCCAGCGGGGCAGGAAGCCTCGCTGAACGTAGGTGCCCTGCACCTCGGTGGGCTCGGCTCCGGAGCGGCGTACGGCCAGGGTGAACGGCCGCTCCTCCTTGGAGCCGAACCAGATGATCCGCCGGGGCCTGAGCGCCGTGTCCACGAACGCCGCCCGCCCCGGTTCGATCTGCAGGGCGGCGGGGCGGATCTCGTACGAGAGGTGCTCCCCGGTGTCGCTGCCGCTGACCGACGCGGTCACCTTGGTGTTGCCGAGGTTGTCGACCGCGAGCCGTGGCCGTCCACGAAACCGCCCCTTGACCGTCACCGGCACGAGCTCGGCCCGCACCTCGCTGAACGGTGTGATGGTGAGGTTTCCCTCCGGGACGGTCACCGCGCCCGCTCGCTGCTCGTCCCCGTCGCCGACCCGGACGCCTCCAGCCCCGCCCCACCTCCCGCCGTCACCCCCGTCCTGCCCGGCCGCCCCGACGCCAACCGTCCACAGGTCCGCGCCCCCGAGCACCACCAGGACATAGGCAACGGCCCGCCCTGCCCCTGGTGCGCCACCCCCAACCGCTCCGACCGCCACTTCTGCGCTCGCTGCGCGATGCCCCTCGCCGACGCCGAAGCCGCCCAGCCCCCGGGCCGCCGCCCCTGGTGGCGCCGGCTCTTCGACCGGCAACAGGACACACCTTGGGCCGGTGAACGGCCCCCGCTGCGCCGCGTGTTCGACCGCATCGGCACCTGGGCCGCCGCCGCGGTCGCCCTGACCCTCGTCGTCCTCGCCATCCTCTACGTCCCGGACGGCGTCCACGCAGGGCGCGACCACTTCGCCAAGCGCGCCCCGGTCGCCCCTGACGGCGTACGGGCCCCACGCTCCTACCCCGGGCACCAACCGCTGCTCGCCTTCGACAAGCGGAGCAACACCTGGTGGGGCCCCGGCGTCTCGCGGTCCGGCCAGGGCGAGTGGCTCGAAGTCACCTTCGCCGAGCCCACCCGCCTCCTGGACGTGATCATCACCCCCGGCGTCTCCGCCCGCGCCGAGAAGCTGGGCGAATCGGCGCTGCCGCACCGCATCAAGGCGACGGTGACGACGAAGGACGGAAAGACCACGACCCGCGACATCACCCTCGACCAGGGCGCGGGCGGTCAGCGCCGCCCCTTCCGCGTCGGTGAGGCCGTCAAGGTCCGCCTCACCATCGAGTCGGCCTACGCGGTCTCCGGCGACAAGCAGGTCACCCTCGCGGAAGTCGAGTTCTTCGGCCGCTCCAGCTCGAACGGCGTCTGACCAGGGCGCGATCGCAGCAGCGGACCGGCTCCGCAGCCCTCAACCCGCTCCCTGACCGGGACCGGGAAGAGGGCCCGGCGAGATCGGCCTTTGGAACCAGGCGACGTCCCAGAACTTTCCGAACTTGCGCCCGACTTCCCGGTACACCCCGACGGGCTGGAAACCGAACCCCAGATGGAGCCGCTCCGACGCCTCGTTGGGCAGGGCTATTCCGGCAAGGGCCTGGCGTACGTCCTCTTGCTCCAGCACCTCGAAGAGCGAGGTGTACAGCAGGCTGCCGACACCGCGCCCCACCTGCTCGGGGGCCACGTAGACACTGGTCTCGACAGAGGTGGAGTACGCCGGCTTCGGCCGGAACGCGCTGCTGGTCGCGTACCCGAGGACCTTTCCGCCCTCCTCGGCCACGAGAAGCCGGTGCGGGCCGTGGTCCGGATGGGACGCCAGCCACGGGCGGCGCTGCTCGACGGTGAACGGCTCGATGTCGAAGGTGATCGGGGTCGCGACGACGTAATGGTTGTAGATACGGGTCAACTCTTCCAGGTCGTCCTCGGTACCGGCCCGGACCTGCGTACCCACGGCTGCCCCATCCACCCTGATGTCCATCGGATGACGATAACCAGCGCAGATTACGCCCCTGTTTCCCTGCCGCACCGCAGGGTGGTCCACAGACCCGCACCCTCGCGGGCCAGGGTGAGCTCACCGACTTGGACCCGATGGTGGTGTGGCGCAGGCTTCGGAAGAAGGCCCGGATGTCGCCGATGAGCAGGTCGGGTTCTTCCATCGCGGCGAAGTGGCCTCCTCGGTCGAACTCCGTCCAGCGCACGATGTTGTTGGTGCGTTCGGCGATGTGGCGCAGGACGAGGAAGTTCTCCTGCGGGAACGCGGCGAACGCGGTGGGGGCCGGTGAGGGCTCGGGCGGCTGCCCCCAGTAGGCCGCGTGGGCGCGCTCGTCATACGTCCGGCAGTTCGTCGGGCCAGCGGGTGAGATCGAGGCGGATCCGCAAGCCGTCCCGTTCACTGTCCGGGATCGATATACGGAACGGTCGGACGCTGTCGTCCGGAGATGTCGTCATGGTGGCGCAGCTCAGGTGTCAGGTCCGATGCAAGATCAAGGCAATGTACGGGGTGGTGGACGGCGGGCTGTCAGCGCGGTGGTGCCGCAAGGAATCCGTCGACGGTGCGGCGGACCATGGTGACGGCCTCGGCGTCGCCCAGGCGCAGCGCGATGTTCGCGGCGGTGAGTACCGCGTCGAGCTGAAATACCGTCAAGTCCGGCTCCAGGTCGGCGATCTCCCCTGATTCGACGGCGTGCCGCAGCTCGCCGGTGAGGAGAGTGAGCCAGTTGCGCCGGTGGAGGAGCAGCGTGTCACGTACGCTCCCCGGCCGGTCGTCGAACTCCGGGAGGTTGGCAGCCCAGAAGCAGCCGCCGGCGAACAGTGGTTCCTCGGCATAGGAGATCCAGCGTTCCGTCAGCGCGCGCAGCCGGGCGGCGCCCGGCCGGGCGGCCCCGGCGGGACGGATGACCGCCTCGTTGAACGCCCCGCGCGCCGCCTCCGCGACCGCGAGCTGGAGGTTCTCCTTGGTCTTGAACAGCGTCTGGACGCCGCTCTTGCTCAGCCCGAGGTCGGTGGCCAGGCGACCGATGCTGAGCCCTTCGAGCCCCTCCAGCGAGGCAACGTCGACGCCGTGGCGCGCGATCTTACGCCGGGTCCGGGCGCCCCGGGCGAGACGCTGGTCCACCACGGCCTCGTCTCCTGCCTCAGTTCCTGCTTCGGGTGAAGGTGCAGCCGCCGAAGGCGCGGCCACTTTCAACCGCCGATGCCCTGTGTGCTCGTTCATCTGCCCCATCCTCTCACTCACTCCCTTGCCTAAAGCATACGACCGGTCGTACGTTTACTTTGTTCGCGCCGAAGCCGTCGCTGAAGGAGGCACTTGTGCAGGACCACCGCATGTTCGAGCTGGCGCACGCGTTGGCCGTCGCCAAAAGCCGACAGGACGTTCCCGCCGCTCTGCGGCTCCTCCACCCCGAGATGGCGCTGGAGACCCCGGCTTTCGGTACGACGGCCCGGGGCCTGACCGAGAACGAGAAGGCGCTGCGCCGGTTCTTCGCGTCATTCCCCGACTACGACGTCGACCTGCAAGGCCGTGCGAGCGACGGCGACACCCTCGTGTGCTGGGGTACGGCACGGCTGACCATGACCGGCAACCGGTTCGGCGTAGTCCCCAACGGCAAGCGCGCCGAGATACCGGTGTTCATCCAGTTCACCTTCAAGGACGACCTCATCGCGGGCGAGCGGTTCTTCTTCGACCTGGCGACGCTGTGCGCCCAGTCGGGCGTCTCGACGGACGAGGTGCGACGCGCTCTTTTTCCCGCACGCACAGGAGGCGATGCCGCATGACAGTAGACCCGCGTGTGAAGGATGTCGGCGACATCCGCTCCACGCACCTGTTCGACATGGTCGTCGACCTGGACCCGCGCCTGCCCATCGGCACCGGCCCGTTCGGCCACCGGGTTCTCTTCGGTGCCGCAGGCGGCACGTTCCACGGCCCCCGGCTGCAGGGCGACGTCCTCCCGGCGGCGGAGACTGGGCGCTGTTCGGCCCCGACGGAACGATGCGTCTGGACGTACGCCTGACCCTGCGTACCCACGACGGCGCCCTCTTGCACATGACGTACGGGGGCCGCTGGGCCACCCCGCCCGCGCTGCGCGACGCCATGTCCGACCCCGCCGAGCGCTACCGGATCGACCCCACCCGCTACTACTTCCGGACCAACCCCCTCTTCGAGACGGGGGCCGAGCCCTACGCCTGGCTCAACGGCACGGTCTGCGTGGGGTCGGGATACCTGGTCGAAGGCGGCATCGCGTACAAGGTCTCTCAGGTGCTGTGACGGTATGTCATGACCGGGAAGTCGACGGGGGTTTGAGCAGAGCGCCGAGCGGGGGCGCATGGTGTCTGCTCCGCCGTCGGCACCCCACGCAGCCTGTTCTGCCCGAGCGTCACCAGGTCGGCTACGGCCTGCGCTGCGCATACGCGGCCCACCGCGCGCGGTGGCCGTCCGCACAGTGGGTGCAGCACCGCACAGCACCACGCAGCCATGCGGCGAGGTGTAGCGGCTGTGCGGGCGCCGTTACGCGCGCCTGCGCGACCCCTGGTGTCGATGTGCCTGCCGGGTCAGGCGGGTGAGGTGGGTGATGGGACGACGGCAGCCCGGTGGACCGTGGTGTTTCTCGGGCGTCGGGCTCCCACCGCCGGCTCCCACCGTCGGCTTCCGCGCTGCCTTCCGCCCGGGTCTGCCGCGGGGCAGGTGGGTGATCGTCCGTCAAGCCCCGTTGTCAGTGCCTCCCCATAGTGTGGAGACATCACTCGGGAACATCGGAGGGGGAGCAGAGGCATGTCCGCAAACAAGATCCAGCACAAGGTGAATCACGTCGCGCTCGTAGTGGACTGTTCGGGTTCCATGCACCAGCACCAGAGTCAACTCGTGCGCGTTGTGGACGAGTTCGTGGCGGGGTTGAAGGCCGAGTCGGACAGCCTCGGGCATGAGACCCGGATCAGTCTCTACTCCTTCGACCACAAGGTGGAGAACCTGGTCTGGGACATGGACGTGAAGCATCTGCCGTCCATGCGGGGTCTGTACAAGGTCAACAATGGCGCTACGGCCCTCATCGAAGCCTCTCTGAAGTCACTGGACGACCTGGGCCACATCTGGGAGGCGTACGGCGAGCACAGTTTCCTCCAGATCGTGGTGACGGACGGCGAGGAGAACGCCTCCGGCGGCGACAGGCGGCACGACGGCGACATGGCCATCCTCGGCCCCTGGCTCGACAAGATCGCGGCGAAGATGGGTGCGCTGCCGGGCCACTGGACTTCCGCGATCCTCGTGCCGAACTCCCTGGCGAAGCGGACCGCCCAGAACTACGGCTTCCCGGCCGGGAACATCGCCATCTGGGATGCGGATTCCCAGGAGGGTGTCGAGGAGGCGATCGGTACCGTGCGTGCTGCCGCCACCAGCTTCCTCCGTGGCCGCGAGCAGGGCGTGCGCGGCACGAAGAACCTGTTCGCGGTCGGCCAGGACATATCGGTCGACGACGTACGGGCGAACCTCGAACCGGTTCCGGCCGACAAGTATCGACTCCTGAAGGTCGACACGGAGGTCGAGATTCGATCCTTCGTTGATTCGCATCCGGGTGTGACGTATGAGCGCGGGTCGTGCTACTACCAGCTGGGCACCCGGGTTCAGGTTCAGCCCGACAAGGAAGTCATCGTGGTCGAGAAGGACACTGACCGCGCTTACACGGGCGACGCGGCACGCAGTCTTCTGTTCGGCACGGGCATCCAGGGGACCGTATCCGTGAAGGCGGGGCGCAATCCCAAGCTGGAGGTATACGTGCAGAGTCGTTCGGTGAACAGGAAGCTCAAGCCGAAGACGCGTCTGCTCATCATGCTCTGAGATGCACGAGAAGGGCGTGGAACAGGTGGTCCAGGGCCAGTGGTGAAGGGCCGGCCAGTCGGGGTCCTCACCCGGTGTCGCTTCCATGAGCACGGTCGTGCACGGCCTGACCGCCGTCCTGGGCGGAGATCAAGGCAATCGCCGCATCACCATGAGCGGCACCAACGCAACCGGCTGGCCACCCAGCCACGGGTCTCGGGCGTGGGCCCTCTGGCGACTGGTCGAGGAGACAGCCCATCCCTACGACGTCCGGCCCGCCTGCCACGTGGGCAGGCGGGCCGCCGAGCCGAGCGCCGAGCATTCGCCCTGCGTCTGTGCGTCCAGGTCAGCTGGATTCGATGGGGGAAGGGTTGATGATGGCGAATTTGCCGCCCTGCGGGTCCTGCACGACAGCCATCCGGCCGGCGGTCATGTCGAACGGTGGCCTGAGGACGTTGCCGCCGGCGCGGATCAGGGCTTCGATGCTGCTGTCGGTGTCGTCGACGGCGAAGTACGTCAGCCAGTGTGAGGGCGTGCCCGGCGGCATCTTGTCGAGCCCCTGCATCCCGGCGACGGTCCGCTCGTCCACTTCGAGGGCGGAGTAGCCGTCCTCGCCTTCCATGGGAGCCCTCGTGATGCCCAGGACGTTGGAGTAGAAGCCTGATGCGGCATCCGGGTCGCTGGTGTTCAGCTCGCTCCAGATGAACGCGCCGGGCTCGTTGACGACTTGGGCGCCGGGGAAGTCCCGGGCCTGCCAGAGGCCGAACACCGCGCCTGTGGGGTCGGCGGCGAGCGACATGCGGCCGAGCGTGAGCACGTCCACGCCGGGCATGACCACGGTGCCGCCGTTGTCGGCGATTGTCTTCTCGCTGGTTTCAGCGTCGGAAGCGGCGAGGTAGGTGGTCCACACGGTCGGCGGGGTGGGCCCGCCATCGGTCGATATGGCGGTGGCGATGCCGGCCACGGGCTTTCCGTTCAAGGTGCAGACGGCGTACCCGCCGGTCTCCGGCGCCCCCACCTCGCCCTGCCAGCCGAAGAGGTCGCGGTAGAAGTCGAGTGCCGCCTGCTGGTCGGGGACCATGAGGTCGACCCAGCAGGGAGTGCCGGGCTTGTAGGGGCTGTTGACATCGGGCATGAGCAGTCTCCGTAAGCTGATGGAGCGGAACGGAACGGAACGCGGAAGGGCATCGCAGCTCTGAGCAACCAATGATCTCTCCACCGGTGCGGCTCCCAAACCAGGAATCCAGGCGCTGGGGGTGCCATGCGGACACACCAGCGGGCCGCGATACCCGAGGGACCGCTGTCGCTCGAACGGACACGGCGCAACGAAGCAACTCCCGTCGCCGGAGGAGAACTTGAAGCGGATCCGCCGCATCCGCAGCGCCATCTGGTTGCCTGAGAGCTGCCGGGGGAGGGGGGCAGGCCCCACCTCAAGTGGGTGGCGTACTCCAGTGACGAGGCGCCTGCGGGTGCGCGACGGTGATCGGTATGACATCAGGCTCACACCCCATCAGGGTGCCCGAACAACCCCGGACTCGACCGGCTGCCCGCAGACGTCGTAAGCGCCTCATGGTGACGGCGTCCCTTCTGGCGATGACCGGCTTGGCGGCGACCGGCTTGGTCGGCACACTCGACCATGAAGCACACGCATCCGCCCGTACGACCGCTACTCCGCAGGCCGCGCCGGTCCACGCCGCTTCCGCCCCCGTCTCCGCCACCATAACCACGGCCGCGTCGTCCGCCGTCGGGAGCGGGCCCAAGTCGCAGCTGCGCGCCCAACTGGCCCGGCTGGCAAGGGAACTGGTGGCCGCCGGGGCGCCCGGCGTGATTGTTAGGGTGGACGACGGTCACGGCCAACCCCTTGAGATCACCGAGCAGGCCTCCTGGACCAGGCCGGATCACCGGCTCAGGGCGGGGAGCGAGTTCCGGATGGGCTCCAACACCAAGACCATGATGGCCACCCTCGTGCTGCAACTGGTCGGTGAGGGCAAGCTCGCCCTGACCGACGCGGTGGACACCTGGCTGCCGGGCCAGGTACCCAACGGCCGCGCGATCACGCTACGTATGCTGCTGAACCACACCAGCGGACTGTTCGACTACACCGAGGATCCCGCGGTCCTGCCCTCGATCATGGGCAAAAACCAGAAACGATGGACATCGGAGCAACTGCTCGCACTCGGCGTGCGGCACGATCCGCTCTTCGCGCCGGGCAGTTCATGGTCGTACAGCAACACCAACTACGCCGCGATCGGCGCCGTCCTGGAGAAGGCCACGGGCAAGAGCCTGGCCGATCTGGTTCGTGACCGGATCGCCCGTCCGCTTCGCCTTGAACACACCTACTACGCTGCGGACTCCGCCTGGCACGGCCCCCACGCCCACGGCTACGAACCTGACGCGGCCCACATGCCGCCGGATGTGCCGGCCGGGTTCAGGGACTACACCGGGGCGCACCGCGACGGTCATGTGGACGTCTCCGACAACAACCCCTCGTGGGGCGGCGCGGCCGGGGCCATGGTGTCCTCCGCGTACGACTGGGGCCGGTTCTCCACCGCGTTGATGTCCGGCAAGCTGCTTCCCGCCGCCCAGTTGGCCCAGATGCGCACCACCGTGCCGATCTTCCCGGACCAGCCGGACGGGCCCGGTTATGGGCTGGGCATCGAGACCGTTACGACCCCGTGCGGCACGGTGTGGGCACACGACGGCGGCATTCCCGGCTACCTCAGCACCAACGTCACCGACCCCACCGGCAGGCGCACGGCGAGCGTCCTCGTTGCGACGGAGGCCTTTGCCGAGCACCCGGACGCTTTCCCCGAGCTCGCCAAAGCCGCCAAGACGCTCCAGACTGCGGCGATGTGCGCCATGTTCGACAAGCCGGCGCCGACCACTGCGCCGACTGCGGCTCCGACCGGCTGATCCTCTTCTTGCAGGCGTAAGCAGGCGTAAGCAGGCGTAAGCAGGCGTAAGCGGGCGTAAATCGTGTGGGACTGGCCTGCGGAGCACATCACCTAGCACGTACGGACGATCATGTCGGGCAGCATCGCCGACCTGGAAGCCGTTGCCCCGAAGACTCCCGAGGTGTAGGGGGCAGGGGAGGGACACGGGGTTTCCGGGCGGGCGCAGCGGCCTGCGTGGGGCATCTTCAGAGGGCGGCCGCAGCCGGCAGGCGACGGTAAATGAGATACCCACCCGCCTGGCGCCGTTCTGGAGTCACAGGCATGAACTTCCTTCAGATCTGCGGCTGACACGGTCGGGGCAGCGCCCCGGCTTCCGCCCTCGTGCCATGTGCGCGCCTGCGACCGAGCTCCTCGGAGCGGGCCGGCGCACCGGCTTGCTGTGTCCCTTGCGCCGTAGTGCTGAAATGAGTGGTCCCTCCATGCCTTCCGCATTCCCTCGCCGTGCCCACATCGCGATGGTCGGCAACTCTGCCGTCAGCCACGTCCTGCCGAGCCTTGAGGTCATCCGCGAGCTGGTGGCACGCGGTCACCGGGTGACCCACGCCAACGACCCGGCGATGAGCGACCTGATCGCGGCCACCGGCGCCGAACCCGTCCCCTGTACTTCCGGCCTGCCCGTCGTCGACAACAACTGGCCCGACGACCCCGTCGCAGCGATGGGCCTCCTCCTCGACGACGCCGTTCAGGCACTCCCATAGCTGCGCGCCGTCTACGACCATGACCCGGCGGACCTGTACCTGTGCGACATCGGCGCGTACGCCCCGCGCGCCCTCGCCGAATCGCAGGACCGGCCCGTCATGCAGCTGTCCCCGACGTTCGTGGGCTGGGACGGCTACGACCAGGACTTCGCGGCACAGCGGTGGCAACTGCCCGGCGCCGACGCGTACCGGGCGAAGTTCGCCCAGTGGCTCGCCGGGGTTGAGCGACCACCACCGAGGTGGACGCCTTCCCCGGCCCTCCCTCGCGGGCCCTGGCGCTGATCACCCGGGCGATGCGGCCGCACGCCGACCGGGTCGACGCCGACGTGGTGACCTTCGTCGGGCCCTGCTTCGACGCACCTGTGGGCGCGGACGGCTGGACCCGCCCGGCGGATGCGCGGAACGTGCTGCTGATGTCCCTGGGCTCGGCGTACACCCGTCAACCGGAGTTCGACCGCCAGTGCCTGGCGGCCTACGGCAATCTGCCCGGTCGGCACGTCGTACTCCAGATCGGCAAGTACACCGACCGGCGGGAACTTGGCGTCATCCCGCCCAACGTCGAGGTGCACTCCTGGGTCCCTCGGCGGGCGATTCTGGAACAGGCGGACGCCTTCGTGACCCACGCCGGTATGGGCGGCTGCGCGAAGGGCTGCTGGCAGGACGTCCCCATGATCGCCGTGTCGCAGGATGCCGAACAGTTCATGAACGCCGACCGGCTCGTGGAGCTGGGCGTGGCGCGCCGCGTCGACACCGCGCAAGCCACCGCCGAGACCCTGAGGGCGGCCCTGAACGACCTGGTCACCGACGCGGCATGTCCTCAATGAGGTCGCCCGCCGCTCGGCGCTGCTGCGCGCCGAGGTACGAGCCGAGGGTGGCACCTCGCGGGCCGCCGACCTCATTGAGGACATGCTCAGCTGAGCCTCGCCCGCCGCGCCGCGCCACGCGGGTCGCGAGGCCGCGGGTTCGATCGCGCGGAGCGGCGGGACGCCCGCTTCCGCCCGGAGCGTCACCTCCGTCTGCCCGCCCGGCGGCAGTGCGTGCGGGCGTCGTTGCAGCCCCGGCGCGGTCGGCATCGTCCAGGCCGTAGTGCAGGGGTGCTTGCGCTCGCTGGCCGATCGTTGTGAACTGCCCGGATGACTACACGCGCCCTGGACCTATCGCCTGCGCCGCTCCGTCCGCGCGCGGGATCGAGTGATCTTCGCGCGACCGGTGACCCGCGAAACCCACCCGCGTCGCTCCGATAACATGATCGAACGGCGATCACCCACGACGCCGTCCTTTACCGGAACTTTATGCCATCCGGCGCAGGAAATGACCTAGAAAATTAAATTCTAACAAATCGGCCGGACAATTGACTTCTATAACATCGCGGGTGCTTTCGCGAATAACTCGCAGAATTGACCTCGCCGCGTGGCGTCAGCCGCGGGTGATGCTGTGGGCTGCGGCGGGTGTGGTAACCCTCGGATTCCTCATCGGCCTGGAGATCACCGCGCGTCACTACGGTCTGCCGGGTCCGATCGTCAATCAGGCGCAGGAGGTGATATTCGCCCCCAAATCGGGGCCGCTGTTGTACGCCGGTATGGCATTGACGATGGTCGTGCTCACCTGGCGGCAGCGGTTCATCGCGCTCGGTGCCGCAATCGGCATCGACGCCGTTTTCCTGCTGGTGCGGTGGATGGTCGACGCCAAGCCGGCCTTCGGCAACGGCGCGTTGTGGGTGATTCTGGGCTGCGCGGTCATCGCCATTACCCGCCGCACCGGCGGCGAGCGTCTCCTGCTGCTGAAGGGGGTCGGGCTGGGCCTGCTGCTGGTGGCGGGTCACAAGACCGGCGACACCTGGCTGCTCATCACGTCCAAGACCCGCCCGATGGTGCTCGACCAGTACGTGGCGACCGCCGACCACGCGCTGGGCAACCCGTCGTGGCTGGCAGGCCAAGTGGTCGAGGCCACCGGGCCCGTCGGCTCGCATGTGCTCCACCTCGTCTACAGCCAGCTTCCGCTGGCAGCGGCCCTCGTCGCGCTGTACCAGCTGCGTAAAGTGGCGGTCGAGCGCCGCTTCCCGGAGCACCATCTGGTGCGCACCTTCCTGGTCATCGGACTCCTCGGGCCGGCCATCTACATGATCTTCCCGGTGGTCGGACCGGTCTTCGCCTACGGCGACGGCGCCTTCGACACCGGCGGCGGGCACTGGGCGCTGGCCAACCTGTGGCCGGACACGCCGCCGCCGGTCAACCCGCACGCGATGCCGTACGACCAGATCACCCCTCGCAACTGCATGCCCAGCCTGCACACGGCGTGGGCCACCACGATCTTCATTCATTCCCGCAAGGGCACGCGGGCCGTGCGATACGCGGGCACGTTCTGGCTGGTTGCCACGCTCAGTGCAACGCTGGGATTCGGCTACCACTACGGCGCGGATCTCATTGCCGGTGTGGTGTTCGCACTCACGATCGAGGCAATGATGCGTTCGTTCAACCGTGGCTGGGACCGGTCAGGAATTCAGCTGGTCGCTTATGGAACGGTGGTCTTCGCCGCACTCCTGGTGTCGTATCGCTATCTGTCGATGGAAATGGCCGGACATCCGTGGGTGTTCGGACCGCTTCTCCTTCTGGCGTTGGCCTCCGTGGTCTACGGCTATGTGCGGACCACCAAATCGTGGGAGCCGCAGGCCACACCAGCGCGGCAACCGGAATTGCAACCTCAGCCCGAGCTGGTTTGATTCGTGCCGCGCGGGTGCGTCCTCTTCAGTCCCTCTCCAGCAGTTCGAGGACGGCCCGCTCGACGAAGCCCTGGGTCGCCGGGCGGCCGTACGTCCCGTCCTCGCCGAGCCGGCCGAGGACCGGGGCCGCGGTCGTGCCGGTCTCGTACAGCTCGATGATCCGGGGGTCGACGCAGGACGCGCGGCACACGGCCGGGGTGTTGCCGAGGTGCTCGCTCACCTCCCGGACCGCCCGTGCCACCGCCGTGCCGGGCCTGGCCCGGCTTCCGTCCGCGGTGTTCTGCGAGACCGCCAGGGCCAAGGCGGCCAGCACCGTGGCGTGCCAGGTCCGGAAGGCCTTGGCGGTGATCTCACAGCCGGACCGTTGGCGCAGGTAGTGGTTGAGATCGTCGGCGTGCACCTCGTGCCACGCCGCGTGTTCCCAGTGCTGGTCCATCCGTATGCGACAGGCGTCACGGGGTACCCGGGCCGTGTGCGAATGGAGGTCTGAGCCATGGCGGGAAGCGGATCCAAGAAGGACCTGAACGGGCAGTCCGCGCTGGTCACCGGTGGTTCCCGAGGACTCGGGCTGCTGATCGCGGCCCGGCTCGCCGTCCGGGGCTGCCAGGTCACGATCGTCGCGCGGGACGCCGACGAGCTCCGGCGCGGAGCCCAGTGGATCGAGCAGCACACCGGAGTCGCCGCCGGAACCCAGGTGTGCGACGTCCGGGACGCATCGGCGGTCGCGGAGACCGTACGCCGGGTCTCCGCTGATCAGAACGGGCTCGATGTCGTCGTGGCCAACGCCGGAGTCATTCAGGTGGCCCCGGTGACGGCGCTCGACGCCACGGCCTTCCAGGACGCCATGGAGACCATCTTCGGCGGCGCCGTCCAGGTCTCCCTCGCCGCCCTGCCGCACCTTCGGGAGAGCGCCGGCGGCGGTCGGCTGGCCCTCATCGGCTCGGTGGGCGCCCTGCTCGCCGTCCCGCACCTGCTGCCCTACTCCTGTGCGAAGGCGGCCGTGGGTGCGCTCGGAGAGGGGCTGCGCAGCGAACTGGCCGGGACCGGCGTCTCCGTGACCACGGTCCATCCCGGCCTGATGCGCACCGGTTCGCATCTCCAGGCCGAGTTCGGCGGTGACGCGTCCCGCGAGTTCGCCTGGTTCTCGGGCCTCGCGGGCGCTCCCGTGATCTCCATGGACGCCGAGCGGGCGGCCGAGCGGGTCGTACGGGCACTGGAGCGCCGCCGCACCCGGCTGGTACTGACCCCGGCGGCACGCGCCGCCTCGCTGGCCCACGGTGTGGCTCCCACCGTGGTGACCCGACTCGGGGGAGTGGCGAACCGGTTCCTGCCGGGCGGGGGAGAGGCGGGCGAAGGAGGCCGGATGCGGCAGGGGCACGATGTCGAGGACGCCCCGCGCGGAGGCCTGGGAGAGCGGATCCGCAAGTTGGGCAGCGCCCTCAACGACCGTGCCGCCCGTCGCTACAACCAGATGACCCCGGGCCCGCCCACCAGCGCCTCGTAGCGCCGACGGCCCGGGGGCTGCCGAAGTGCCGGCACCCCCGTCCGTGTGGCCGTCAGGGCTTCAGCAGCGTCTTGACCATGCCGTCCTCCTTCGCCTGGAACATGGCGTACGCCTTGGGCGCCTCCTCCAGCGGCATGGCGTGTGTCTTGAAGGAGTCGACGCCCAGCGGATCGTCGTCGGTCAGCAGGGGGAGGATGTCCTCGACCCAGCGCCATACGTTCGCCTGCCCCATGCGCACCTGGAGTTGCTTGTCGAACATCGTCAACAGCGGCATAGGGCTGGCCGCCCCGCCGTACACCCCGGAAATGGACAACGTGCCGCCCCGGCGGACGAGTTCGATACCGGAGTACAGGGCTGCGAGCCGGTCGATCCCCGCCCGCTCCATCAGCGGCTGCGCCACGGCGTCGGGCAGGAGCCCGGTCAGCCACTGGGCGGCCTTGGCGAACGGCGCGCCGTGCGCCTCCATGCCGACGGCGTCGATGACGGCATCGGTTCCGCGCCCCTCGGTGAGGTCATGGACGGCTTCCAGCACCTCGTCGCCTCCTCGGCGCGCATCGAGGCAGGTCACCCCGTGCCCGTGCGACCGCGAGAGGCGTTCGGGCACGAGGTCGACACCGATGACGGTGCGGGCCCCGCGATGCTGTGCGATACGGGTGGCCATGTCGCCGATGGGCCCGAGGCCCAGCACGGCGACCGTGCCGCCGTCGGGGATGTCCGCGTACTCGACCGCCTGCCACGCGGTGGGCAGGACGTCGGAAAGGTAGACGAACCGGTCGTCCGGCGGCCCGTCGGAGACCTTGATGGGCAGCTTGTTGCCGAACGGGACGCGCAGCAACTCCGCCTGCCCGCCCGGTACCTGCCCGTACAACTTCGTGTAGCCGAAGAGCGACGCCCCCATGCCGCGGCCACGCACCTGCGTGGTCTCGCACTGGGAGTGCAGCCCCTGGTCGCACATGAAACAGTCGCGGCAGCAGACGTTGAAGGGGATCACGACCCGGTCTCCCGGGCTGAGCTCCGTCACCTGCGGTCCGACTTCCTCCACGACGCCCATCGCCTCGTGGCCCAGGATGTCGCCCGGGTCCAGGTACGGGCCGAAGAGCTCATAGAGGTGCAGGTCGGACCCGCAGATACCGGTCGACGTCACCCGTACGACGATGTCGTCGGGCTCCTCGATCCGGGGATCGGGAACGGTTTCCACGCGGACGTCCCGCCTGCCCTGCCAAGTAAGTGCGCGCATGACGTGCTGCTCCTGCCGTCGAGGTGGGTGTGCGGCTGCCTGCGGGCCCGACACCTCGGTGCCTTGCGGGCCCGGTACTGCGGTTCACCGGTCGGTCGCGCCGGTTTCAGTCCGTGCCACGGACTATGTGCGACTCCCGACAGGCGATCGAGGCCCGCTCGTCAGGACCCGCGCCACCCATCTCCGACTCCGAGCCGCACAACGCGGGCAGACAGGTGCGCAGACTGCTGTCGCGAGCGCCGTACGCCGCTGCCCTCTCGGGCGCCGCCGCGCGGCTGCGAGCGAGTACTCCCATGATCGATCACCCTTTCTCCGGCGGGACTCCGACCTGGGGCCTCGCGCGTGGTCCCGAGTACCCGTTACGTGCGCATTCATGGGCGTGTCCCCCGCCCGCCGGGGAGAGGGGGCCGGTGGCCACGAGCAGGAAACCGCCCCGGCTCGCCTGCCGCGCGCGTAAACAGCCTGGTGACGGGAAGTCGCGCCAGAGCAGGGAACACTGCCCGCGACCACCCGTGGAGCCATGCGCGTGAGGAGGTTGCCATGACAGCCAAGAAGGCGCTGGCGCGCTACCAGCAACGGCGCGACTTCTCCAAGACGGCAATGAGCACTCACACTCTTCGGAGTCAGGCTTTGCGGAGTCAGACTTCAGCGAGTAGCCCGGACATCGTCTCGGCGGCCCGCACGGCTGCGTCCGAGCAGCAGTTGTTGAACAGTACGTGTACGCGCTCGGTGTCGCGGGCGAGCGCGCGGATGCGGGGCACCCAGGGTTCCAGCTCGTGGGGCGCGTAACGGTGCCGGTAGCGGGCCTCCTTGGACCCGGTGCCCCATGACGGGCTGCGCCCGTGGAACCGTACGACGGACAGCCGGGACGACGTGGCGTGGACGACGGGCGGCAGCGTGGGAGCGTCGACAGCCACCCAGGGGATGTCCCGCTGTTTCAAATGGGCGAGTGTGTCCGGCAGTTGGGGCTCACTGAACCAGCCGGGATGCCTGAACTCGACCGACACCGGTACACCCGCGCCGGCACGGCATTGCTCGATGAGGTCGTACGCCCGTACGCCAGGCGCCAGCCAGGGCGGAAACTGGCAGAGGACGCTGGTCAGCCGCCCAGCGGCACGCAGTGGCTCGATGCCCGAGCGAAACCGCCGCCACAGCTCCCGCGTCGTTTCCTCTGACAACTTCTCCGCCCGTATGAGGGTGTGGGGCGGAACGGGCGGACGCAGTTCGGGAGGGAGCGCGCGGGCACGTACGGGGTGTCCGGTGAAGGGCGCGAAGGCCTTCATGTCGAAGGTGAATCCCTCCGGAGTACGTTCCACCCACAGGCGGGAGTTGCGCGCGCTCGGCAGCGCGTAGTACGTGGAATCGGTCTCCACCACGGAGAAGCGGGACGCGTAGTGGCGCAGCCGCCCCTCGGCGTCCCGGTGGCCGCGCGGATACCAGCCGGACGCGACGAGCGCGGGGTCCGTCCAGGAGCAGGTCCCCATCAGGATCCCGGCCGGGGTGTCCGTCTGCCCGGCCGGTGCGGGGGTGTGGGCGGATCGCACAGAACGAGGCCTCCTTCCAGGCTCAGCGGACCGGGTGCCCTTCCGCTCCCGGCCCTAACGCGCTCCGGGCACCCTGACGGGCCCATCCACCACCGGGAAACCGGCAGGCATTGCCCTCGCGCACCCGGGTACCTGGAGACAGCACCGATCGCCGAGCGAAAGTGAGCAGGCACCATGAACGACCGCAGGCCCGAGGGCCCAGGAGAGGGCGGAGCACCCGCCCCCGAGCCGATACCGAGGGATCTGCCGGACCAGCAGGCCGGCGATACCGACGACCCGTGGGAGGCCGGTGGTGATGCCGCGCGGAGCACGCGCGGCGACCGGGCGGACCCGTCCGCGCCCGACACCGACGAGGCCGGCGCCGGTCGGCAAGGCCACTCGGGGAACGGGCGGCCGGGGCACCCGGTGCCCGACGAGTCACCGGATTGAGCCCTAGGAGCCCTCGGGGCCCCTGGAGCCGTCGGAGCTCTCGGAGCCTTCGGCAGCCGCGCGAGGACCGACACCGATCCATGATCCCCACGGAGAGGACCCATCGAAAATGCTCGCGAGCGAGTTCGGCACGTTCGGCACGGCTGAGGAGGCCCGATGAGCGACCACAAGCAGGACCAGCGCGCAGCCTTCCGTAGCGACGACCCGGCGGGCGGCCCTCTGACCACGGACCAGGGAACCACGGTGGACCACACCGACGACTCGCTCAAAGCGGGCGAGCGGGGGCCCACCCTGCTGGAGGACTTCCACTTCAGGGAGAAGCTGACCCACTTCGACCATGAACGGATCCCCGAGCGCGTGGTGCACGCACGGGGTGCCGGCGCATACGGATATTTCGAACCGTATGCCTCATGCGCGGAGTTCACCCGGGCCGCCTTCCTCCAGGACCCCGCCGTGCGTACTCCCGTCTTCGTCAGGTTCTCCACCGTCCAGGGACCCCGGGGGTCCGCCGACACCGTCCGTGACGTACGGGGTTTCGCGACCAAGTTCTATACCTCGGAGGGCAACTACGACCTGGTCGGGAACAACTTCCCCGTCTTCTTCATCCAGGACGGAATCAAGTTCCCCGACTTCGTCCACGCCCTGAAACCCGAGCCGCACAACGACATCCCGACGGGGGCCTCCGCGCACGACACGCTGTGGGACTTCGTCTCCCTGCAGCCCGAGACGCTGCACGCGATCATGTGGCTGATGTCGGACCGTGCCCTGCCGCGCAGCTACCGCATGATGCAGGGCTTCGGCGTCCACACCTTCCGGTTCGTCGACGCCGCCGGACGGGGCACCTTCGTGAAGTTCCACTGGACGCCGAAACTGGGGGTGCACTCCCTGGTCTGGGACGAGGCGCAGGAGTGCCAGGGCCGTGACCCCGACTTCAACCGGCGCGACCTGTGGGACGCCATCGAGGCAGGCGTGTACCCCGAATACGAACTCGGCGTCCAACTGATCCCTGAGGACGATGAGTTCGCCTTCGACTTCGACCTCCTCGACGCTACGAAGCTCATTCCCGAGGAGCAGGTTCCGGTACGCCCCATCGGGCGGATGGTGCTCGACCGCAACCCCGAGAACTTCTTCGCCGAAACCGAGCAGGTCGCCTTCCACACCGCCAACGTGGTGCCCGGCATCGACCTCACCGACGACCCCCTCCTGCAGGCCCGCAACTTCTCCTACCTCGACACCCAGCTGAGCCGCCTCGGCGGACCCAACTTCGCCCAGCTTCCGGTCAACCGGCCGGTGGCGGCAGTCCGCACCAACCAGCGCGACGGCATGCACCAGAGCGCCCTGCACGGGGGAGCCAACTACTCGCCGAACTCCCTGGGCGGCGGCTGCCCGATGGCCGGCGGATCCGGCGGATCCTCGTACACGCACTACCCCGCGCGGGTCGAGGGAACGAAGATGCGCCGACGCAGCGAGACCTTCCGCGACCACTACAGCCAGGCGGCGCTGTTCTGGCACAGCATGACCAACTGGGAACAGCGGCACATCGTGGAGGCGTTCCGCTTCGAGCTCGGCAAGGTCGAATCCCGTATGATCCGCAGCCGGGCCGTGGCCGAACTCGCGATGGTGGACCGGATGCTGGGCGTCGAAGTGGCCCGGGGCATCGGCGTTCCGGCGCCGACCGGACCGGAGACGGCCTCCAAGTCCGCCTCGCCCGCGCTCAGCCTGACCCACCCGCGCGGCGACAGGACGATACGCACCCGCCGGATCGCGGCCCTGGTCGCCGACGGCGTGGACACGCGCCAGGTCGCCGCGATCCAGGAAGCGCTGTCGGGGGCCGGGGCCGTACTGGAGGCGATCGCCGCGCACGACGGCGAGGTCACGGGCGCCGACGGCCGGCCGTACCTGGTGGACCGGGCCCTGCCCACGGTCTCCTCGGTGCTGTACGACGCCGTCCTGGTGCCCGGGGGGACGGGCACCGCGAGCCTTGCCGCCGACCCCGACGCCCTGCGCTTTCTTCGCGACACCCATCGGCACGGGAAGGCCGTCGGCGCCCTCGGCACCGGTGCCGACCTGCTGAACTCGCTCGGCATGGGCGGGGACGCCACCTCTCCCGGCGTGGACCCCGCGGACAGCCGGGGGGTGGTCGTGGACGCGGCCGCGACCGTGCCCTCGCTGGAGTTCGTCGCGGCGTTCATCGAGGCCGTCGCCGCCCACCGGCACTGGAACCGGACGCCACTGGTGGCGGGCTGAGGGGGCTGAGGGTTGCAGAGATTCTGGCTGAGACCGGCGCGTCGGCTCCGCCGGTCTCAGGGCGCCGGAGCACCCGGTCACCACCGCCCTGACCGGGTGCTCCGGCGGCGGTGCTGGGAAGGGGCGGTCCGCCGCGGAGTTGCTGCGTGACGCGAACAGCACGATGGGCCGGCTGCGGGCGGTGACCATCGACACCAGAACCACCGGCGGTGCCGGTGGCGCCTCCTCAACCCATCTGACGACCGACCCCAAGCACGCGTGCGCGGCCACGACCACGTGGACCTCGGGCGCCGAGTTCGGGCAGATCCGGATCGGCGACACCGATGACGTCCGCCCGAACGGCGCATACCTCAAGGCAGCGGGTCACACGATGAGAGGTGCGCAGCGCCAGTCCCGGTGGGTGAAGTCCCCCACCAGTGACGCGCAGCCCGGGGACGGACTCGTCGAGTGCACCCGGGAGTTCGCCTCCTTCGGCGAAGCGCAGCAGGGCGATCCGGCCGAGGTCGACGGTAGCCGCGCGACTCAGACCCTGGTGACGGACGCGGCGGACAAGGGCGGCACGTACACCTTCTTCATCGCCGCCGAGGGCAAGCCGTACGTCCTCAAGGTCCTCTACAAGGGGGCCGCGCACCAGAGCACCACGTCGTACAGCGCTTTCGACAAGCCCGTGGAGGTACGGGCTCCGGCGGCGGCCGAAGTGCTGGACCTGGGCTGAGGATCGTCGTTCAGTCGCACGCCGCGTGGCTCAGAACCTGAGCTCATCGGTGACCAGGATCTCGGCGGCCATGTTGCGTTCCATCATCCGCAGGGCCGCCTCGGACAGGTCGGCGTGGATGTGGGCGACGGCATCGCGGGGAACGGTCACCTTGAGGTGCCGGATGTGGGCGTCCAGCGCCGAGTACAGCACACACTGTTCCGTGACTTGTCCGCACAGGATGAGGCGGTCGACCCCCAGCTGCCCCAGGAGGTAGCCGAGCGGGGTCTCGTAGAAGATGGAATGCCGCGCCTTGACCACGAAGAGCGACTCCTCATCGGGCTTGAGCGGCTGTACGAGGTCGGCGTGCGGGCCGGCGAGGGCCGTCTCCACGATCTCGCCGTGGTGGGATCTCCACTGACCGAAGTTGTCATTGGCGTAGATGACAGGGACGTCGTGGCGGCGCGCCAGGTCCAGCAGGCTCACCACGGCGGGCACGGCCGCGCGGGCGGAGGGAAGCAGTAGATCGGCGTCGTCGTGGTCATAGGTGTTGATCATGTCGATGACGATGACTGCGGTCCTGGCCATGGTTCCTACCTTGCATCCGCACGGCCCCGTCGCGCCTGTTGGCGGGCGGCACGCGCTCCGCCCGCAGCCGGGTACGCACAGCGGGCAGGGGAGCGGGGCAGGTGTGAGACTGCCTCGAAGGAGGTGGTGGTCGATCGTGGGCGGCGACGGTGCGGGCGACGGCTGGGGCGAGTGGTTCCTTGAGGAGCTGATCGCCCAGGCGCACACTGCGACGCCGATGGACGTCCCCGCGCTGGTGAACCGCTGTGCCGAGGCGTTCGGCCTCAAGGAGATCGTCATCCGTCCGACCGACCTCCAACAGCGGCGGCTCGTCCCGCTCACCGAGGGGTTGCCGCCGCTGGACATCGACTCCCTCCCTGGCCGGCTGGTGCTACCGGACGGTCTCGCTGCGGATCGAGGAGCTGGAGACCGGCGCGCTGTGCGTGTGGCTGCCGGTGGTCGACGGGGCGGAACGGCTCGGCGTGCTCGGAGTCCACTCGGCATCCATGAACGCCAGGCGCCTGCGGCTGCTGCCGGATGCCGACGGGCATCCTCGCCATGGCCATCACCTCGAAGCGGGCCTACAGCGACAGCTTTGCCCGCCGCGCCCGTAGCGAGCCCATGCGACTGCCCGCCGAGATACCGCGCGTCCGTCTGCCGCCCCGCACCATCGGCAACACACGCGTCGTCTCCGCCGCCGTACTCGAACCGGCGTACGAGATCGGCGGTGACGCCCTCGACCCCTCACTCACCCAGTCCACGCCGCACGCGGCGAGCCTCGACGCCATGGGCCACAATCTCGCGTCCGCCCTGACGGCCTCGGTCGCCCTGGCGGCCTGCCGCAACGCACGCCGCGCGGGGGGCCGGGCTGCTCGACCTCGTCGAGACGATCGACCAGTCACTCGCCCCGTGGTTGCCCGATCAGTACTGCACGGGCATCCTCAGCCGGCTCGACCTCGCCTCGGGGGTCTGAACAGGTGTCCTGCGAGGTGACGTGACGGCCCCAGACAGCGGGGTTGCTGGACAGGCCTCAGCCGGACGGGTCGGTGCTGCCGGACGGCCCGTCAGGGCCGTGGCTCGCAGAGTGGTGGGGCCGGTCCGCAGATGGGCGGGTGCCCTGGTTGCCGAAGCCCCTGAGCCGGTGCGGGGTAAGACGCTTGTGGGAGCGGGGCACCTCGGCGGGCTCGCGCTGCTCTACGACCTGGCCTACGGGTCCGCCCTCGGGCAGTCGCGGCTGTTCCTCGGGGCGCGGCACCCGCGACCGTCGGCGCAGCCCCCGCCAGACGGCGCCGACCAGCAGCCCGACCAGCACGAGGCCGACCAGGAAGGGCACGACGCCCACCACGAGTCCGTGGTTCACGGCCAGTTCCACGCGGAAATCGCTCATGTCTCGTGGGTACCCGCCGAGCCCGCTCGAAACGGGTATGCCTCCTGCCGGTCCGGCAGAAGGTTCCTGCTGTACGGAGTGCTGCCCCTGTGGGTGGCGCCCGGGCTCGCCGACTGGTGGATGCACCGGCGCACCCGGATCGAGGACACCTCGGGTGCCCACGAGTCGCGGTGCACGCGCTGATGATGACCGAGGCGGGTGTCCCGGTCGCCGTGGGGCTGCTGGCGAAGATCAACCCGCTGGTCCTCTCGGTGATGGGCGGCGCCGCGGTCGCGCACGGCGCCACCGCGCCGTACGACGTGAGCTTCGCGACCGGCCGGCGCGAGGTCCGCCCGATCGAACAGCACATACACAGCTTCCTGGAGGTGCTCCCGCTGACGGCGATGGCATTCGCCGCCTGTCTGCACCCGGAGGCCGTCCGCGACACCCTGCGGGGCGGTCGCGGCCCCGACGACTGGAAGCTGCTGCCCAAGGAGAGGCCGCTGCCCGCGCGCTATCTGGCCGCCCTGGCCGCGACCATCAGCCTCGGCGTGGCCCTTCCCTACGCCGAGGAGATGAAGCGCTGCCTGCGGGCACGCCGCACCCGGCGCGCCGCGTGAGGCGCGGCCAGGCGGAAGGGGCAGCGTGTGCGGCCCCCACCCCGTTACCGCCGCTGAGGCTCGTCGCTGGGCGGCACGGGCCCCGAGGACGTGGTCTTCGACGGTTCCGGCCGCTTGCTGACCGGGGTCGAGGACGGCCGCATCCTGCGCATCGCCCCTCCCGGGCCGGGCGGGCCCGAGCGCCCCGCCGGAGTCGTGGAGGCCGGACGGACGGGCGGGCGGCCCCTCGGCCTCGAAGTCCTGCCCGACGGGCGCCTGTTGGTGTGCGACGCGGAGCGCGGCCTGCTGCGGCTCGATCCGGACGGCAAGCAGGGCGTCGAGGTGCTGGCCGACTCGGTGGCAGGGGCGCCCCTGCGGTTCTGCAGCAACGCCGTCGCGGCGTCGGACGGCACGGTCTACTTCACGGTGTCCAGCCGCCGCCACGGCCTCGACGACTGGCTGTCCGACATCGTGGAGCACCAGCCCACGGGTCTGCTGGCGCGGCTGGTGCCCGGCGGCGATGCCGAAGTGCTCCTGGACGGGCTCCAGTTCGCCAACGGGGTGGCGCTCGCGCCCGACGAGTCGTTCGTGACGGTGGCCGAGACCGGCGCGCGGCGGCTGGCCCGGCTGTGGCTGACCGGCCCCGACGCGGGCTGCCACGACACGCCGGCCGACGATCTGCCGGGCTCCCCCGACAACATGTCCCGCAGCCCCGGCGGCGGATTCTGGGTGGCGCTTGCCAGCCCGCGCACGCCCCCGCTGGAGTGGCTGCACCGGGCCGCACCCCGGGTGCGCCGGGCGGTGGCGGCCGCGGCCCGGCGTCTGCCGCCCCCGCCGGCCCTTGGCGGCGCCCGTGTGGCCGAGGTGGACACGCACGGCAGGGTGGTGCGCGAACTGCGGGGACGCGGGTACCGGATGGTGACCGGTGTGGCCGAGTACGAGGGGCGGCTGGCTCTGGGCAGTCTCCAGGAGGATGCCGTGGCCTGGTGCGACCTCAGCGAGCGTCCGTCGCGCTGACGCGGTGGGGCCGGGCCGGGGGCCCGTGTCAGGCGACGGCGTCTTCGCTCTCCAGCACGCCCAGCAGACTCAGAAGCTGCGGGCGGTGCAGGGCGGCGACGGGCTCCAGCAGGTCGGGGTGGCGCAGCAGGACCGCGGCATCGGTATCCCGTACGTTCGGGCAGGTCAGGCGCTGGAGCCCGCCCGCCGCTGCCGGGGCGTGCTCGGCGTTGGTCAGAGCGTGATCGGCGGCCGCGTCGGCCAGGGCGGGGTCGGCGAGCAGGCAGGCGGCCCAGCTGACGACGGTCTCGTCGGCCCAGGTCCGCCAGGCGCTGTCGGCGGTGTCCGCGACGGCTCCGGTGAGCCAGTCCAGGCGGTCGGCTCCGCTGGGCGCGAGCAGATGGAGCAGCCGCACGTCGAGGCTGGTGGGGAAGCGCAGAGCGGCGGCGAGGGCGCTCGCCTGCTGCGCCTGGGCTTCGGCCAGGGCCTGGTTGAGCGCTCCCGGGGGCGGCGGATAGGCGGCCAGGAGCCAGCGGGCGGAGGCGGATATGACGGGTGTCAGGTCGGTGGCCACGGCGATGGTGTCCTCGGGGCTGGCTCGCCCTGCCCGGTGTGGCCGG
The DNA here is from genome assembly GCF_042737755.1 of Streptomyces sp. NPDC059994. NCBI lineage: Bacteria > Bacillati > Actinomycetota > Actinomycetes > Kitasatosporales > Streptomycetaceae > Streptomyces > Streptomyces sp. NPDC059994. The sequence continues at coordinate 36,183 of NZ_JBHWUR010000035.1, read as the reverse complement.
CTCCGCGAGCTGCGGTACGGGGCCGCGCTGCCCCGCTCATGGCCTGCCAGCCTACGGAAGTGCCGGTGCTCTTTCCATGACCCGCGTCACGGCCCCACTCGTCACCGCGCCCGCGCGGACCGACACCCCTCGTCAGCTCGTCAGTAGGGGAGAGGGCGCCCGCCGGGCGTGCGAAGGTCCAGCGGCGGCCTGGGCGCCTGGGCCTGCGGCCGTTTGATGAGGACTTGTCGCATCGCGATCACCACCTGAACTGGACCGGATCCCCGGTCCACCGGGTCTACCCGGATTCGGAGGGTGTCTACCCCGAATCCGGGAGGGAAGTCATACGGCGGCGCGGTGGCGGGGCAAGGCACTTCTCGGCGGCCGACGCCCGCAGAGGCGAAGGGTGTGCGGTGGCGCTGGGGGCGGGGTGTGGTGAGGATCGAGGCGGGAACCCGTACTGCTCGGCCGCCCCGGCGGGCAGCCGAGCACCCGACAAGCACACGAGGAAAGGCATCCCATGGGACACGGCGGGAACGTCATCGCGGAGCTGAAGGCCGACCACCGCGAGGTGGAGGAGATGTTCGACAAGATCCAGGCGCTGCCTCCGGGTGACGAGAAGCGCAAGGAGGTCGCGGACCAGTTCACCATCGAGCTCGTGCGCCACTCCGTGGCGGAGGAGATGTACCTCTACCCCGCGGTGCGCGAGCACGTGCCCGGTGGCGACGCCATCGCCGACCGGGAGCTCAAGGACCATGCCACCGTCGAGCAGCTCCTCAAGGACCTGGAGAAGGCCTCGGTGGGCGACGTCGGCTTCGACGCCCTGGTCGCACAGGTGATCGCCGAGGTCAGCACGCACGTGGCCGACGAGGAGGAAAACCTCTTCCCGGCTCTGGCCGATGCCTGCTCGGCCGAGCAGCTCAACGACCTCGGTGACAAGATCCGTATGGCGAAGAAGGTGGCGCCCACCCGCCCGCACCCCAGCGCCCCCGACACCCCGCCCGGCAACAAGCTCCTCGCCCCCGGTGTCGGACTCGTCGACCGCGCCCGCGACTTCGTCACCGGCCGGGGCAAGTAGCCCTGCCCCTCCACCACCGCCCCCGACACGCCCGTAGCGGCCTCGGGGGCGGTGCCGCTTCCGCGCCCGGCCACCCGCGCTTCCGGGGTTGGTCCGCCGACCGGCGGGCACTCGGTGGAGGACTGAACGCCGCTGAGAAGCGGGAGGTGGCAGCTGTGGATGGCAGCGGGCTCTCGGAATACGAGCGGCGCGTCCTCGACGAAATCGAAGCGAGCCTGCGCGGCGGCGGGAGGCCGACGAGCCGCCGGATCCGAACGGCATGCCGCGCCGGATCCCCTCGTGCAGCAGCGCGTTGAGCAGTGCATTCGTCCCGACGCGGGGCGCCAGATGAACGTCGGCACGCGCCGGGCCACCATGGTGGGGCGCGGGTCGACGCACAGCAGACTGGGTTCAGGCCTCGATGCTCTGTGTGATCAGGTCGAGGACCGCCGGGAAACCACCGGCCGCGAATGCCTGGTTCTGGCGGTCCGCTCCGGTCCCCTGGCGCAGGAGCCGGTGCAGAAGGGCATTGACCTCCCGGGTGTCACCCAACGCCTCCAGGGCGGGGCCGATGTGCCGGTCGAGCATGCTCAGTACGTCGCCACAGCTCGTCAGACGGCCCAGCGGGTCGCTCAGCATACCGGCCATGCCGTGCCGGGCAGCCCGCCATGTGACGGCCTGCAGGAGTTCCGCGGAGCACTCCGGTACGGGCTCGCCGTCCTTCTCGTCGCGGATCGCGGTGGCCACCAAAGCGCGTACGATCCCGGCCAGCAGGACCGCGTCGTCCACGCGCAACTGGACGTCCGGACACCGAACTTCGACCGTGGGGTAGTTCTCGGACAGCCGGGCATGCCAGTACAACTGGCCCTTGTCCCGCACGGCCCCCGCAGCGAGGAGCGCCTCCGTGCGGTTCTCGTAGTCGTCGAGGTCGGTGAAGCGCGGCGGGGGCCCGCTGACCGGCCAGCGGCTGAACACCATGGTGCGCCAGCTGGAGAATCCGGTGTCGTGGCCGTGCCACAGCGGCGAGTTGGCCGACATGGCGAGCAGCGTCGGCAGCCAGACCCGGATCCGGTTGAGCACACCGACACCCATCTCGCGGTCCGGCACTCCCACGTGTACATGCATCCCGTTGATCAGCTGCTCGTCGACCAACTGCCCGGCGTCGGTGTGCATGGCCAGATACCGGGGACGGTCGGTGACAGGCACCGGGGTCGTGCCCACGACTGGAGCGGCCCCGACGGCCGCCAGCCGACAGCCCAGACTTTCCGCAGCGGCCCCGACAGCGTGCCGCAGACGCAGCAGATGGCCGCCCGCCTCCTCCAACGCCAGACAGATCGGGGTCGCGACCTCCACCTGCGCCTGGAGCAGCTCGCACTGCATCTCTCGCTCATCGACGGTCCGTCCCAGACCGGCGGCGGCACGCACCTCCTCGGAACGGGGGACCGGCAAGCCGGTCACGGGGTCCACCAGCAGATATTCTTCTTCGACCCCAAATGTGAGCATGACCTGCGGGTACCCGGTCCATGCCGCCTGAACCGGCGTGGCCGTTTCCTTCTCGACAACTGGGTTGTCGGAAATTCGGACGAGCCCCTTGCGCGCACAGGCGCAGAGCCCATCGGCCGGTGAAGCCGCCCGAGCAACGCTTCGGCGGAGGTGGGCGGGGCACCCGGTGGCCATGAACACATACGTAGGCGATCAGGGGTCGTATTGGATGGAGACGGCGCCCCCGGGGCACCTCGTGCAGGGCTGGACGCCGATGTGACGGTGGACGTCGCGGTGATCGGGGCGGTGATCGCCGGGCTGAGCACGGCCTGGGAGCTGGCCCGCGACGGGCACAGCGTGGCCGTGCTGGAAGCCGGCCGGATCGCCGCGGGAGTCACCGGCCACACCACCGCCAAACTGAGCGCCCTGCACACACTCATCTACGACCGGCTGCGCCGCAGTCGTGGCGCTGACGCCGCCAGGCTGTACGCGCAGTCGCAGACCGAGGCCATCCGGCACGCCCGGGCGATCACGGACGAGCTGGGCATCGACTGCGACTGGGAGGACACCGCGGCCCATACCTTCGCCCGGGATCCGAAAAACGTCGCGGAACTGCGCGATGAGGCGGAGGCCGCCCGGGAAGCGGGGCTGCCCGCCGAGTATGTGACCGAGACGGGTCTGCCCTTCTCCGTGGCGGGCGCGGTCCGTGTCACCGAGCAGGCCCAGTTCCATCCCCGCAAGTACCTGCTGGCGCTCGCCGACGACCTGGTCCGGCAGGGCGCGCTGATCTTCGAGCGGACCCGCGTCGTCGGGCTCAAGGAGGGCGAGCCCTGCCAGGTGACGACGGAGGCGGGTGCGACGGTGACCGCCTCCGAAGTCGTGGTGGCCACGCACTACCCGATCTTCGACCGCGCACTGCTGTTCACCCGGCTCTCCCCGCGGCGCGAACTCGTCGTGGCGGCGCCCGTCCCGTCCGGCGCCGCGCCGCGCGACATGTTCATCACGCGCGAGCACAACACCCGTTCGCTGCGCACCGCCCCGTACAAGGACGGACAACGGCTGCTGATCGTCACCGGCGAGCACTTCGCGCCGGGCACCGGCGATGCGGGCAAGGGTTTCGAGCGCCTCGCCGACTGGGCCACCGAACACTTCGGACCGCTCACCTTCACCCACCGCTGGGCCACCCAGGACAACGACTCCACCGACTCCGTACCGCTCATCGGCCCGCTCCACACCGGCAGCCGTCACACCTACGTGGCGACCGGTTTCGGGGGCTGGGGTATGAGCGGTGGCATCATGGCGGGCCAACTCCTGGCAAAGCTGATCGGGGGCCAGAGCCCGGCGTGGAGCGGCCTGTACGACCCGCGGCGGCTGGGCTCGGTAGTGCGCGAGGCACCCACCTTCCTCCAGCATCAGGCGCACGTGGCCCGGCACTTCGTCGGCGACCGGCTGACGGCGCGGTCCGCCGGGTCCGTGGACGACATCGCCCCCGGGGACGGCGCCCTGGTCCGCGTCGACGGGCACCGGTGCGCGGTCTACCGCGACGAAGAAGGAGAGGTCCACGCGCTCTCGGCGCGCTGTACGCATCTGGGCTGCCTGGTGGCCTTCAACCACGCGGAACGAGCCTGGGAGTGCCCTTGCCACGGCTCGCGATTCGACCCCACGGGAAAGATCCTCCAGGGCCCGGCCACCCGGCCGCTTGAGCGACGCGACCTCTGACGGGCCCCTCCTGTCTCCTCCCGGGGCCCGTCGGCGGCCGAACCTCACTGGCCCCCGCCCGATTGCGGAGCCGGTGCCAACAGCGCAAGGTGAAAGTAAGTAAGCAAACAGTCACCCAGAGTAGCTGAGGAGTTCTCATGCCTCGTGGATCCAGCCCGAAGCAGGAACGCCAGTACGAGCACATCAAGGAGAGCGCCGAGCAGCGCGGCGAGAGCACGAAGCGGGCGAAGGGGATCGCCGCCCGCACGGTCAACAAGGAGCGTGCGCGCTCCGGTGAGTCGAGGACCGCCGGCAAGAGCTCCACGCAGGACATGTCGTCCTCCAGGCGCGGCGGCCGGCGCTCGCACAGTGGCTCCGAGGGGCCGACGTACGACCAGCTCTACTCCGAGGCGCGGCGCCGCAGCATCCACGGCCGGTCCGACATGAACAAGGCCCAGCTCAAGCGCGCACTTGGCAGCAAGTGACGGAGTGCGGCTGTTGCCGGATCCGAGGTCCGGGAACCTGATCGCCCGATCCCGCGCCCTGGTGTGTCCGCCGCGGCAGGGGCGTGCGCGACCGGACCGTCATCCACCTGCCGGGCCGCGGCAACTATCCGTGAACGCGCAACGACGGACGAGCACCCCGAAAGCCCGGCGCATGATCGTCGGGTTTGTCGGGTATGGGGCTGGCACGGAAGTGAGTCCTGTGCCTCAGGGAGCTGCCCATGTCCACCGATGCGATCGTGATGCTGAGGGAAGGCCACAAGGAGATCAGGCGGCTGATCCGCTCCTACCGGGTCGAGCGGAATGCCGAGGCCGTGGAGCCCTTCTTGCGCGCACTGACCGTGTACACGTACATCGAGCGGGAGGGGATGTATCCGCGCGTCTGCGTCCTGGTTCCGGAGACCGAGCCGGACATCTTGCGTTTCGTGGAGGAGCACCACATCGCGGACGTCCTGGCGGCTGAGCTGTACGACATGCGCCCTGACGACGTTGCCTTCGACGCCAAGGCCCGCTTGCTGATGGACATCGTCGAACGGCACATGGACGCCGAGGACGACAGGTGGTTCCCGCGTGTACGGGCCGCCGTCGGCCGCAGGGAACTGCAGGAGATCGGCGCCTGGATGATGAGGCTCGCCGAGCGTGCTCCTCAGCACCCGCATCGCCCTTCCCCGCAGCAGATGTGGGACACCGTGGCCGCCTGACAGTCCCAGCTGAGCGGCACCGAAGTTCGGCGTGCGCTCGGCTGCCGTCGCACTACGGGTTCTGGTTCGCCGGGCGAGCCGATGGCGGCTCGGCCGGCTGCTGCTGTTCGTGTCGGCCGGCCAGTGCGGCCGAGAAGCGCGCGCGGGCGACCGGCCCGACGAGTGCCACGGGCAGGGTCACGGCGGCGGCGATCGCGAAGAGCGTGCCGAAGTGCTTGTCGTCCGCCAGCCCGCTCACCAGGAACGTGCTGAGGGCGGCCCCGGTGTACACGGCGCTGGCCACCAGCGAGGTGGCGATGCCGCGTACTTGGGGCGGCGCGACCTCCGTTCCCCAGGTCTGCACGATGGACTGGACCAACGCGAAGGCGAGTCCGGACAGAACGCTGCCCGCCAGCACGGTGACCATCGACTGGGCCGGCACGCAGACCAGATAGCCCACACCGAGCAGTACGCTGCCCACGCCGAAGTGGGTCGCCGCCGACACCCGGTCGCCCAGGGTGCGCACCGCCACGCCGCCTGCCACCGCGGCCAGGCCGTAGCTGCCGGTGACGAGACCGGCGTACACGACGCTGTGCCCTCCCGACTGCAGCGCGGTGTTGAAGAAGTTGAAGAAGCCCAGCATGGCCGCGCCCTCGAAGAGCGCGAAGACCACGAGGAAGCGGAACCAGCCGATACGGAAGACCATGCCGAGCCGGGCCTTGACGCTCGTGCCGCTGGGCGCCGGGGCGGAGGCTTCCGGCAGGCGGTTGAAGGCGAGGGCGAGCAGCGGTGCGCAGATCGCGACCAGCAGGATCGCCGCGCGCCAGCTCCACAGGTGGGTGAACACACCGGCGATCACGGTCGCGCCGGCCGTGCCGACCGCCCCGGCCGCCAGGACGCTCGCCACGGTTCGCTGCCGCTGGCCGAAGGGCAGCCGGTCGCCCACGTACGCCACCATCACCGGCAGCAGGGCGGCCGCCGACGCGCCCGCGAGTGCGCGTCCGAGGATGAGCACGCCCAAGTTGGGGGCGAGAGCGGACACCACGTCGGCGACACACATGCTGAACAGGGCCGCTCGCATGACCCGTACGCGCCCGTACACGTCGGAGACGAGGCCGTGGACGGGCTGCATCAGGCCGAACAGCAACAGGTAGGCGGTGAGCGCGATGGTGACGGAGGAGACACTGACCCCCAGGCCCTTGGACGCGGGCAGCAGCAGTGGGGTGATCACGATCCGGTCGAAGTTGCCGAGGAAGGATCCGGCGTAGATCAGCCGCATGTCCTGGGCGTCGTTGGCGTGCTTGTTCATGCTGTTCCCTCCGGCCAGGCGGCCTGCTGACGGGCTGTGGCTGCCTACGCCCTTGCCTCCATGACTGTCCCGGAAGGGCAGATTAATCAATGGAGCTGATAGTCAGAGGCCCTGATGGGTCAGTATGGGACTGTCCGACGGAATCGTCAACGCGGGGCCGGGCCTCCGAGCCCCAACTGCTCGACGCGAGGGTTCAGTTGAGGGAACCGGCAAGGTGCCCGGCTGGTCACGGGTGCGCCTGCGCGAGGTACCCCCGGCTCGGGTCGAAGGGCGCTTCCATCGCAGCGCTCGATCGGGCGCGCGGCTTCGATGGCGCAGGCCACCACGCCATCACGCCCTCCGTTGAAGGCTTGACGGGTCACGGCAGCATTGATGTTCTGTCTAAAAGACAGTCAGTGTCACTGTCAGATCCGAAGCGTGAGGGAACGCCGGTCGGGCCGTCAAGTGCTCTGGGGCAGACCGTGCGCCACTCCTGGCGTTCGCTGGAGGGGAGCCGGAAGAATGACGGTGAGCGGGGAACTCGGCGTGGAGGATCGGCCTTTGTTCGAAGGGCTTCAGCAGTGGCACGGCTTCCTGTTGCGCAAAGCCGCCCAGGCGGTGACGGGACACGCCGAACGGGACTTGTGCCCCCTGCAGGTGACGATGCGTCAATTCGGCGTCCTGAGCGTCGTCGAGGCCGAGCCGGGGCTGAACCAGCGGGCCGTGGGCTGCAAGCTCCGGATCGACCGCACGACCATCGTCGCCCTGGTCGACAAGCTGGAGGGGGCGGGGCTGATGGAGCGCAGGCGCGGCCCCGACCGCCGGACCTCGGCGCTGCATCTGACCGAACGGGGTAGCGCACGGCTGCGGGAGGCGCGGGAGGTGCTGACCGAGGTCCATCAGGAGTTCCTCAGCCCTCTGTCCACCGAGGAGCGTGAGGCCCTACGAAGTCTCCTGATGCGTCTCGTGGCGCGGCAGCCCGGCCTCTGAGAGTGGCAGGCCCGGTTGGCCGGCGGTAGCGCGACCGGCCCTGATCACGGTGGCGTACGACTCGCGCTCGCCCGACGCGGTGGTGACGGTGTGGACCACTCGCTCGGCCCGTTCGATGCGCAGATCCGGCAGTTCGGCGGAGAGGCGCTCCGGGGTGAACATCCGCTCCGCGTCGGAGGGGCCTTCGAGGCCCCTGCCGAGGTTGTCGAGATGGTGCCCCACGACGACCAGCCGTCCGCCCGGAGCCAGCGCCTTGGCCGCACGGGCCAGCAGCGCGGCTCGCTGCGGCGGCTCGGTGTGCACGTACGCGATGAGGATGAGGCCGAAGGCGCCCTGCCGCGGCTCGTAGGAATCCAGATCCGCGAGGACGGTCGTCACATCCAGTTCCTCGGCCGCGGCCTGTCGGCGGGTGCGCTCCAGGGCCGTCGCTGAGAAGTCCACGGCTGTCACCCGCCAACCGCGGCGGGCGAGCCACAGTGCGTGGCGTCCGGCACCCGCGCCGAGGTCGAGGGCCAGGCGCTGCGGCGTGTTCGCCCCGGCGGATGTGTCCGGCGGTACGAGTGCGAGCTCCGCGACCGCCAGCGGATGGGGGACGCGTGTCCAGCCGATGTCGCCATGGGTGTACCGACGGTCCCAGAACTCCGCCGAATCCGTCATCTGCGCTCGTACCTCCGCATGTTGGGAAGAGCCCTGAGCAATTTGACAGGAGGATAGATTATCACCAGCCCTGCCCCCACCGGTGAGCAGCGGTGGGAGTCTCCCCTCGCCCTCGTGTCCGGTGCGCCGGCTGGGGTGGCCGGCGGCGTGGTGCACTGCACCACCTTCAGCTCGTCAGTACCTTTGTGCGACTGCACGCGGTGCCGGTATGGGCGCCGACGCTCTCCCGGGGCGGCCAGTCGCTCGTGCCACCAGCACGCCGTCACCTTGAGCGCTCGCCGATGGGTGTGGCTCGTACCGCGAACTCGGCTTCGTACGCGCTGGAATGGATGCCCGCACCAGGCAACGGGCCCCGGGCGGCGGCTGATCACGGCGTTCCGGCGTCTCGCGCCAGGTCGAGCAGGCAGTGGTGAACGGATGGTCAAGCAGCCGGGCGAAGGTCGGCGATGAGGCGGAAGCGTTCCAGAACCACCAAGGTCGCGTCGTCCACGGTGAATTCCGGGTCTTCCAACGCTGCGCGCGTCTCGTCGCTGTGCCAGAACCGCTCGTGGTTCGCCCGCCACTCGGCGATGCTGGTGTCGCCTTCCCCCTCATCCACCACGTGAGCGAAATCCACCTGCGCAAGCGGTTCGACACGCACGCCGGTGACCTCGATGACCGCGACCGGACGGTCGTCCGAGTCGACGACCACCGCACGGCTCCCGATGGCCGGCAGCGGCTCCCCTTCATGCTCGTAGGCGATCACGAGTCCGGTGGTCGAGGTCTTGGAACCACTGAGGATGGCCGCGACGAGCCGGTCACGCAGCGGGCCGGGGAAGGCGAACTCGGCCCGGGGCAGCGAGGCGATGTCATCGGGAGAGGCGGCGTCAGTGGTCATACGGTCACAGTAGCGACCCGCTTGCTCAAACCGGCAGCAATATCGGGCAGGGCGACGGACGGACAAGGGGAGCGGCTGAGGGGCGACCGCGCAGGGGTTGGCTGGGCTCCCTCCCGCACGTCCTGCCTCGCCCTGATCTGCTGAGCGGAGTCTGGAGTCCGGACGTGTCGACTTCGGTTGACCTTCTGTCCACTCCGATGGTCAGCCCAAGACATGGACACCAGTACCGACGGTGACCAGATACCCGCCGCTGCGGTCCCCGGCTCCTTGAGGCGCTCCTCGCAGGCGACGGCCCTGTGCATCGTGCTCTGCGGGCACAGATCCCGCATCTGCGGATCACTGGGCAGTGCACCTGCCTGCGCCGGCATCGACCTCGGCGTGGACGAGACGGCAGTACCCGCGGCAACCGTCACCGGGAAGCCCGTCGTCGCCGAGGCCGATGTCCTCGACGCTGACGGGCAGCCCGTCGGCGGCGTGCTGGTTCTCACTCACGCCGGCTACCTGTCGTACCTGTCGTACCTGTCGTACCTGTCGTACCTGTCGTATCTGGAGACCTACACCTGGCTGGAGGAGCAGATCGCCCGGCTCCCATCTCCAGAGCGACTTTCCCGACGGCGACGGCCAAACCGGATCAGAGCAGGGGCAAGGGCGAGGGCAGGCAGGAGAGAGGCAGGAGAGAGACCATTCACACCCCGCTGTCCGAACTGTCCGAGGAAACCGTCGGGACATGGCCCACCGGACAGGCCCAGGCGATGTCCGAAGAGGTCGGCAACCGTCAGGCCAGGAAGCGCTCGACGGCCTCGCGGGCACGGGCATTCGAGGTCGCAGCGTCAGCCAGAGCCTGGGCCAGGACATCGATCCACTCGTCCAGGCCCACGTGGCGCCGTGAGAGCACGATGCCCCGCACCTCGTGGCCGATCTCGCCGGCCACCCGACCCCCATCCATCCGCAGCCGGAGCCGCTGCTCCCCGAGCGCGACGTCCAGTTCGGCGACCGAACCCTCGCGCCCGGCCACCCTTTCCGCGACGGAACGCCTGCGCTTGACCCGCACAGCGCCGGGCGGCAGTGAGTCCGCCAGGTTGGCCGACAGCACCTTGGCGTAAAGGTTCAGGTCCGCGCTGTCCTGGCGCAGCGCCGCAGCCAGGAGTTCCACTTCCCTCTCAGGCATCGAGGCTCAGCACCATGGTCGGCCGCTCGATGATGTGGTCGTCGCGAATCGGGCGCACCGCTGTCCCGATGGCGAAGAACTCGGTGGTGTGCGTCCCCCAGTTGTGCGAGTGCTGCCTCAGCTGGACGGCCACGATCCCCTCGGCCTCCAGGGCATTGCCCTCCGCCTGCATGCGGCTCATCGCCAGCTCGCGTGCATCGTAGAGTGCCTGGGTGAACGGCTCGATCTCGACATTGCGGCCTGTGCTGCTCAGCACTTGAGCGAAGCGCTGGTGCGCCACGTGGTAGACGCACGACCCCATGACCATGTCCAGCGGCGCGTAACCGGCCCGGATCAGCGTCCAGAAATCCTGGCCGGACAGGTCCGAGGTGAACGGCTTGCCCTTGTTGTTGAGCCAGGTCCCGCCCGGTCCCGGGTCCGCACCGTCCGCCTTCACCGCCGTGCCGATCGCGATGAACTCGGCGATGTCCGAGCCGAATTCCTTGAACTCGATGTCCAGTCGCACCCCCACGATCCCGTCCGCCCCCAGAGCGCTCGCCTCCGCCTCCATCCGGCCCATCGCCAGCTCGCGCGCGTGGTACATGGCCTGTGACAGCTTGGTCAGCTCCTGGTTCTTCGACCACCGGCCGAGCTGGAGGCCGACGTGGTAGACCGAGGAGCCGAGGACCAGGCCGAGCGGGCGGAAGCCGACCTCGCGCACCAGCAGGAACTCGTTCACCGTCAGGTCCGAGGTGAAGAGCGAGCCCTTCTCCCCCGGCTGGAGCTGCGCCAGCCGCCGCATCGCGTCCTCGGGCACGCCCTCCGCCGCCGGCTGCGTGGCTCTCCCGGGCAGTTCCTGCCCCGTTCGCTCGGTCATGTCAGCGCTCGCGCTCCAGTCTCATGATGGTCAGTGGCCTGGGCCCGGCGGGCCGCTCGGAGTGGCCGAACCGGGCGATGGAGGTGCCGACGAGGACAGCCTCCGCGCTGAGGTCGCGCGAGTACCCGTAGGTGGGGCACTCGCTCTCACGCACCCTCAGCTCCATCCCGTCCACCACCACTCCGTCCCCGCCGTGCTTCGCCGCATCCAAGGCCAGTTGTTTCCGGGCATCGTGGCGGACGAGACTGATCAGCCGGGTATAGCCGTCGACCTCCTGGTTCCCGGCGGTCCAGCGGATGCGGCGGGAGGTGCGCCAGTCGTCGTGCCGGGTCTCAAGGGCGATACCGAAGGCGAGTCCGGTGGGAACCCATCCGCCGTGCAGGAGCTTGGCGAAGTCCTGGCCGCTCAGGTGCGACGTGAAGGGCAGGCGCGGCCGGATGCGCGAACGGGCCCGGACCGCGGTGCCCAGCGCGGTGAACTCCAGGCCCCCCGCCGGAAATCCGCCGACCCGCAGCTTCACCCCGACGATCCCGTCGCCGCCGAGCGTGCGGCACTCGGCCACCGCGCGGGACAGCGCCAGCCTGCGCACCGCGTACATCGCCTTCACCAACTGCGCGAACGACGACGTCCACACCGAGGACGGCGGCACCTTCCTGCCGTCCTCGACCGACCATGCGCCCGGGCAGCCCCAGACGCCGGTGGACCCGATGTTGAAGACGGCCGTGCCGAGCACCTGCCCGACCGGCTCGAACCCGACACCCTTGACCGCCGCGAACTCCTCGGACGACAGCGCCGAATCCCAGGTGTTACCGGCTGCCCGGCGCTCTGCCGTCCCGTCGGCAGCGGCCCCCGGCAGACCGGCGTCTCGTCGGTGTGTCATCGACTCCCGTGCCCTCGACCCTCTCGGCTCACCGCGGATCACCGCGTCATCCGGCAGCGTATGTCATCGGGGGGATCAGCGAAACGGTGATCACGAATCCAACGGCTCTGCCCGTCTTGGCTCTTGGGTACGAATTCGCCGTCGCCGCCATGCGTCGCTGGGCGGACGCCTCCCGCCAGTTGCCCCAGCCTCGCGAGCGCCGACGGTGACATGCCCGGGACGCGCATGAGCTCCTCGACCGCTTCGAAGAACCCGTGCGCTTCGCGGTAGGCGATGATGCTCTCCGCGAGGGCGGGCTCGACGCCGGGAAGCGCCGCGAGTGTCTTTCGCGGTGGTGGTGTTCAGATCGACGAGCTCAGCCATGACGGATCCTCGTGGGCGCTGCGGGCGAAACGCGGCGGCCGACATTCCGCCATGGGCATCGAAATCGCCCCGGCCGGCCCTTGCGAGCCGGAGTGCTCCCTTTGGCCCATCGGACGCCTGAGCCCAGCCCTGCCGCGTCGCACGAGGGACGGTAGGAGACCCAGATCTTGCCCGAGCCGGGGGTTTCCGAGGGCGTTGAGCCCACCTGATGTGCGTGCGGCGCAATCCGCTGCGGATGGCGAGCGCGGCCATTGTCCGGCGGACAGAGACTCGATGTCCGCAGCCGAGCTGCGGTTTCCCGGCTTCTTGTGGACGGACAAACAGGCCGACAGAAAGCTGGGAGATCCAGCGCGGCGGCCCTCACTCCTACGGCCGGTCTCGGAGCGAGCCCGCTCGTGCCTCATCACACTCACGTCCATGGAAGGAAGGGATTCGTATGCGTCTCCGAAGGTTGATGGCAACGGGCGCGATCGCCGCCACCCTCGCGGTCAGCGGCCTCGCCGTCTCCGCCGCGCCGTCCCTCGCAGCCACCTCGACGGCTTCGATGAACTGCTCGGATCCGCGCTATCTCCAAGGCAGCGCAGGCCACCACGGCGTGGAACTGCGTTGCTTCGACGCGCGTTTCCGTGTCGTGGCGACCTGTCAGACCTTCGACCACCGCATTACCTACACGCATTACGGCACCATCGTGGCCCCCGGCGGAACCTCCATCGTGTGGTGCGACCTCGGCGCAAACGTGGTCGCCCCCCTCTGGGAATATGTCTGAGCCGTGACGGTGTAGGGCACCCGGAAGCGCCCGTTCACCCGTCTGCAATCCCCGTCGCCCGTGGACGACGGGGATTGCCGGGCGCGCGGAAGACCTGGCGCCCGGTACTCAGCAGGCCGCGCCCGGTGGGGGCTCAGCGGGCCTCGCGCGACCGCGCGGCGCGGCGGCGGTTGCCTCAGCCGGCCACCACGAGCGAGCGGACGGGCCCTCCGATGCGCCGCCACTCCGTACCCTGCCATTCCCAGACCGTCGTACTCTCTCTGTCCAGCCGGTAAGCACGGTCCGCGCGGGCTCCGAACCCCGCACCGGCCTCACCGATCCGTGCCCACGCGCCCTCGCGGTAGCGCCACAGCCCGCCGTCGGTCTCGTTGGTGGCGTACAGATCCGCGGGGCCCGCGTAGAGGGCACCCGCAGGCCCACCGACGGCACTCCACACGCCTGCTTCGCCGCTCCAGCGGAACACGCCGCTGCGTTCGGGGTTGAGGCCGTACAGATGGTGGTCGCTCACCACGAAGTCGGCACCGGCTCCGCCTGCGTACGTCCACACATCCCCCCTTCCCCCGTACGCGAATATCCTGCCGTCGACGGGGTCCGTGGCGAAGAGCCCCGCCCCGCCGCCGTACAGCCTCCCCGCGGGGCCGCCGATCCGTGTCCACGTCCCGAGTTCCCGGTTCCACCGGTGGACCGCGCTGTGGCCCTGGGCCAGGCGGTACAGCTGAGTACCACTCGTGGCGAAGGCGGCGGCACGCTCGCTGACGGTCTCCCAGCTGCCGGGCACCCCGCTGTATCCCCGGAGTTCACCGGTCTTCGGGTCCGTGGCGAAGACTCCGGCCGGACCGGCGTACAGCTCCTTGGCCGGTCCGCCGATCCGCAGCCACGCGGTGCCCGTCCCGCTCCACTGCAGGACCGCGCGGCCGTCGTGCGCTATGGCGTACACCCCGCTGCCCCTCGGCGCGGGGACCTCGGCGGGCAGCCGTGTCGTCTGTGGCGCCGGAAGGGAGGGTGCACGGCTGGGCGACGGTTCGGACGAGGGCGTGTTACGCGTGAGGGCCGAGGGCGGGGAAGGACTGGGTGCGGGTGCGGTCCCGCTTGGTCGAGACGATACGGGGGCGCCTGGCGAGGAAACCGTGTCGCGTCCTTCGGTGGACGCCGGCGGCAGCGGGCCGGGGGTGTGCGGTCCGGCTGCCGCACGCGGTGGCGGCATCACGTCCAGGCCTGTCGCCGCGGCCCCGAGGGCGACGATGGCGCATGCGAGCAGCAGAGCGCGGCGCCCCCATCCCGGCGACAACCAGCCCCGCCTCGGGGGCCCTTGGCGGGCGACGGCCGGCAGGCGCCGCCCGCCGGCCGTGCCGGTTGACCGCTGCACGACCTGCCCGGAGATGACCACCGCCTCGCACACCCGAGCCCCGGTGACATCGGCCTGGCCTAACCCGGCCCGTTGGCCGGGCAGGTTCCTGCGCCTGATGGCCACTTCGGCGTCAGTCCGGAAGAGGGGTGGCCCTTCGCCGCCACGTCGCACCAGCGGGTACGTGTGCCTCAGGAGGATCTCGGCCCGTGGCGGCCCGCCCGCTCCCTGCTCGGCACCCGGCCGCTCCTTGCGAGGCTGCTCCGCCGGTGCCCCGCCCTGAGGGTCCTTCCCCTCGCCATCGGCGGCGGACGGTGTCGGGGGCTGACCGCCCGGACCGTCCCCCTCCACATCCGGCCGTGTGCGCGCCGAGCCTTCCCCCTCCGGACGTGCCTCGGCCGCAGGTGGCGCGCTCGACGCCGACCGGCCACCCGCGCGGAGGAGTGCGTCGTCCAACTCGCTCTGCAGTCTGGCGGTCAACCCCAGCAGGGTGCGTACCAACCCCTCCGCCTCGGCCAGTTGGGCGCCGGTGTGCGGCCCGTCGTCCCGACTCTCGCTCGGCGTCCGGCCGGGCGGGGAAACCGGCGGGGCGCCCTCTCTCGCCATGCTGCCCCGTCCTGCTTCCGCCGCGCAGGCCGCGGCGTGCAGCCGCTTGGCACGGGCGAGCAGCTCCGTGCGGCTCCTGCTGTCGCGGACCCGGCCGCACACCACCCTCTCCAGAATCTCCCAGGGTATGGTCTTCGTCCCCGAGCGGTAGTCGCTCCAGCTCGTCTTGCCCGCGCCGTAGTACTTCGCCAACTCCCGGACCGTGCGCCCCTTCGTGATCTCCCGCAGGAAGACCGCCAGCGCGTTGGCCTCGACGGTCTCCCCCTTCGGCTCCCCTTGCAGACGTCCCGCTCTGCCCATCGCCACCCCTCCGCATCCATGGGTACACAGCCGGTGACCGGCCCCGATCACATCGAGCCTCAGCAGACCAGGTACCGGCCATGCCCTTCCAGCGGTTGTCAGACAAATCGCGTGGAGCCGTGACTCATTTATTCGAAGTCCCTTACCGCGCACGGTGCGAGGGCGCCTGCCTACAGGGCGGAATGGGCCAGCCAGTGGTCGAACAGCTGCCTGTCCCCGTCGATCGCCACACGCTGTGGCGGCAGGCGTCGCATCAGTACCAACAGCAGGTCCTGCACCGCAGCCGTCACGGTGGTGTCCGCCGCCCCCGGGCCCCGCCGCCATGACACCCCCGTCGGCGTGCGCGTGATCACCCACCCTTCGACCGACTCCTCGCGAGCCCGCAGCCCGATCGAGCCCGCACCCCGCAACGAAGCCACCGCGGGCTTCAGCGTCGCCATCACCGGTGAGGACAGCAGCTCCAGGAGCTGGGTCACGGCGTCGGCCGCGAGGTCGGTTTCGAGGGCGTACGGCACACCCGCCGACAACGCGGCATCGGCAGCGTGCACCGCTGTGTCGTGTGTGGCTTGCCGAAGCCAGAACGACGCCGGTGCCGGCCCGGCGACCGTCCACACCGGCGCGTCGGAGCCGGCCTCCCGCACGGCCTCGACGAGCTCCGAGGCGCCCGCGAGCAGCCAGGCCCGCCAGTCCTGCGGGGGCCGTGCTTCGTGCGGGTCGGGGATGGCACCGGGCGGGTCTCCGCGTACGATTCCCGCTGCCCAGCGCGGCGCCTGTCCGAGGTGTCCGACGAGGACCCGAAGCCGCCACCGCGGGCAAGTCGGTACGAAGGCGTCCCAGTCCGTGCCGTCCACGGCATCCGCGAACGCCGCGGTCTGTGCGAGCAGGCCCGAGGCCAGCCGCTCGATATGAGGCTGTGTCATGCGGCGTAGGGTAGGAACTCCACCCCGGTGGAGGTTCAAGTGCGCGAGGACACCCTGTCCATCGGCGAGCTCTCCCAGCGTACGGGCGTGCCCGTACGCACGATCCGCTTCTACTGCGACGAGGGTCTCCTGGAGCCTGTACGCAGCGCAGGTGGGCACCGCCGCTTCCGCGCGGAGGTGGTCCAGCGGCTGACGCTGCTGCGTCGGCTGCGAGCTCTCGGGCTCGGACTGGCGGCGATCGACACCGTACTCAGCGGCCGGCGATCCGTCGCCGAAGCCGCCGCGCAGGAACGCGCGAAGACCGACGCCGAGTTGACGGCACTGGCCTGGCGCCGCGCCTCGCTGCGCGCGGTCGAGCAGGCAGCACCGGCCGAGCGGGCACCGAGGCTGGAACTGCTGGCCGCGGTCGCCGACGGCGGGGCGGCCCGGCACACGCTGGAGGCGTTCTGGAGCCGCCTGGTCCTGCCCTCGTTGCCCGAGGACGGCGCCGCCATGGTCATCGCGGTCAGCGTTCCCGAGCTGCCCGGCGACCCCGCTCCCGAGCAGGTGGTCGCCTACGCCACACTGGTCGCGATAGTGCAGGACGAGCGGCTGCGGCAACAGTTCTGGGCGCGCACCCGCACGGGCGGAGAGTTCGTCGCCTATCAGAATGCCCTGCTCGAAGGGGGAGTTGGCGAAGCGTGCGAGCTCGCACGCCCTCTCGTGCGGGCGGGGCGGCAGCCGGGGCCCGGCCCCTTGCTCGACCGGTTCGTCGAGGCACACGCGGCCACCCAAGGCACACGCGACAGCCTGGCGTTCCGGCGCACCCTGGCACGCACCGGTGCGGTCGACCGGAGTCCGAGCCTGCACCGGTACTGGGAGCTCGTCGGCGACATCACGGGCGAGGACGTCACCACCGGTGAGGCACACTCCTGGTTGCTGGACTCGCTCCACCGCGCGGTGGGGTAGAGAGCACCGGGAGGGGTCGCCTCGCCCGCCCGACGGGCCGCAACGCATATGAAGGGAGCCTCCCAGTACGAGGATCTGGAACCCCTGGAAGACGACGAGACCGGGATGACCGTCGATGCGAGCCTGCCCGTCGAACGGATCGTCGCCGAGGTGCTGACTGAGCTGGCCCGGCGCACCCGAGGCCACTGAGACGATCCGCGTCAAGCGCGGACCTGCGTACGGGCGCGAGCTCCCCGGCCGGGCCGGGAGCCGACAGCGTGAGGCGGGGGAGTGGGCGCGGAAACACATCGCTTCGGACGCGCGCGGCACACTCGGCGTCGCCGAGGTCAGCGCCGTCGCCCACGCCGAGCTGCTGCGCCTCGCGCCGTCCGGCGCGGCCGTGGCGGATCTGCGGCGGCAGCTGTCGGACGGTGAGCGGCAGGCAGCCAAGTACCCGTTCCGGGCGGGCGCCGTCTACACGGATTTCGACGCGGTGCCGCACACCTTCGGTCTGGTCGCCACCGCCCGGCTGTACGCGAAGGCGACCGGCGGCCACCGCTACAACGTACGACGCCTTCGCCGAGCGTCAGCGCGGCTGGGCGCTGGGTTCCAACTCCTGGGGCACCGGTTTCATGGTCGGCGCGGGCGAGGCCTCTCCGCACGGCCCCGAGCACCAGGCGGCCAACCTGACCGGCACCCCCCTGCGCGGCGCGGTGGTCAACGGCGCGAACGCGGCGGCCAAGCTGTCCGAGCTCAATTTCTTCGACACGATGCGCCCCTGCTCGTATGGAACGGACACCTGGAAGCGCTTCGACGGCAAGGGTTCCCGCCATGTCGACCACGTCGGCGCGTGCCAGACGGTGGAGCCGGCCTCACCTCCACCGCGCTGCTTGCGTTCGCGCTGACGGCGGGGTGAGGGCGCTGCGAAGTCGTCTGTCGGGGTCGCTGGTGTGCCGTCACCGGCTCTGCCTGGCCACATATTCGTCGAGAGTCTGCAACGCGCCCCAGGCCCGGTCGAAAGTGGATGCGAAGTACGCCAGGCAGACGGGTCCTTCGATGCTGAACCCGGTGAGTTGTTGGCGGCCGGCTCCGGAAAAGGAGAGAAAGGTGACGGAGTCGTCTATGAGGGCGGTGTTGTGCCAGGCACAGGAGCTGTTCCAGGACATCACCCGTGCCTCGTAGGTATACACGTCCCTGACTTCTGCCTGGTGTTCTCGCAGCCAGGCCAGATAGGCCGGCGGCGGCACGCCGTCATGCTCCGGCACGCCGATGATGCGCCGGACGCTGGCGGACTCGCCGGCCTCCCTGGCCCACTGCAACACCGTCTCGTAGTAGGCGGCCACCTCCGGGTCGACCCACTGGCCGGGAGGATGGAGCCGTACGTAGGTGAGGCGGATCTCGTGTCGGGCCGCGCGGACACGGGTCGGCCGCGGCCCGGTAGAGGGCAGGAGGGTCCGGGTAGCAGACCATGTCGGCCTGTAGCGTCTGCGGGGTCCGCGGCGTCGGGTGCTTCAGCTCGTCCAGCTCGGTCCGGACGTCCCGCCAGAGTTCCTTCCACCGCGCCCAGTCGCCGCCCAGAGCGGTGACCAGCCGCCGGGTGACCGTCTCACTGGGCAGGCGGTGGCCATTGAGCGTTTCGGAGACCGTCGCCTGACTGCACTGCGCCCGCGCGGCGATCGTCTTGAGCTGAGGGTCTCCTGCGGCGATGCGCAGTCGTCGCAGCTCCGCGGCGAACCGCTGCACGGGCGGCAGCGCACCGCGTGGGTAGCCCTCCATGTTTCCCCCAAGCGCCTGACATAAGCCGGATGGCCGAGATGCTCGCATCTCGTACGCCGATGGGCGTGGAATTTCACTGAATTCCGCCGAAGCAGGCGGAACTTCTGGCCCCTTCCAGACACATCGAGGCCCGTTGGATTCCCTGGACGGGCCGGCACGGCGACCAGTCGAATGGAGGACACCTCAGTCCAGCAGCGCCCAGGAAGGTGAGAAAGACATGCCGATCGACTTCGCGGCGTCACTCCGCCGCCATTACTTGACCTTTCTTGCCGTGCTTGTGATCGGCGTCGTCCTGATCATCGTGCTCGGCGGCACCTCGCCGCCCACGGCCATCGCTTTGGACTGCGCACTCGGTGTCGCCAAGCTGGTCAGCGGTTACGCCCTCGCGCCAGCGGCACCGTCGGCGCCCAAGTCCTGACGAGAGGCCGCCTGGCCCCTGAGACACAGCTGTCGAACAGGGGCCAGGCTGGAGTTGCCCATCTGGCGCAGCCGTGTGAATGCTGGACACAGGAGGGGGAGAGTCCCCCCATCGACTGGGCCGGAACGCAGCGACCGGCCGGGAAGCGGTCCTGGGCCATGAAGGCAATCGCGCTTGAATCGTACGGAGCCGCCGACGACCTGCGGCTGGTCGAGCTGCCCGATCCCAAGGTCGCGCCCGGTGAGGTCCTCGTCCGGGTGAAGGCGGCCGGGGTCAATCCGGTCGACTGGAAACTCGCCGCCGGCTACCTGGACCCGATCATGGAAGTCCGGTTCCCGCTGATCTCCGGCTGGGACGTGGCCGGTGTGGTGGAACGCGTGGGCCTGGACGCCACTGAGTTCGCGGTGGGGGACGAGGTCTTCGGGTACGTGCGCAAGGACTGGGCGCAGAACGGCACGTACGCCGAACTCGTCGCCGCGCCCGTCCGTACCCTGGCCAGGAAGCCCGCCGCGCTGACCTGGGAGCAGGCCGCCGGAGCGCCGCTCGCGGGGCTCACCGCCTATCAGACGATCAAGCGGGTCGGTCTGGCCAAGGGCGAGACCGTGCTGATCCACGCCGCGGCCGGCGGCGTCGGCTCGCTCGGCGTGCAGATCGCCGTCGCGCTCGGCGCCCGGGTGATCGGCACCGCCAGTGAACGCAACCACGACTTCCTCCGCGAGCTCGGCGCGGAGCCGGTCACCTACGGAGAGGGGCTCGCCGATCGCGTACGAGCCCTGGCACCCGACGGCGTCGACGCGGCCCTCGACTTCGTCGGCGAGGGCGCGGTCGACGTCTCGCAGCAGCTGCTCCGCAAGCGCGACCGGGTCGCGTCCATCACCGACGGTGAGGCTGCGGCCAGGGGCGGCCACTATGTTTGGGTACGCCCCGATGCCGGTGATCTGACGGAGCTCGCCGCGCTCGCGGACGCGGGCAGGCTGACGGTGCCCGTGGAACACGCGCTACCGCTGGCCGAGACCGCCGAAGCGTGGCGCCTGAGCCAGGCGGGCCGCACCCGAGGAAAGATCGTCCTGATCGTCTAGCGCCCTGCGGAGCAATGCGCCGGGGCCCGGCCGCCGAGCCGTGCACGACCTCCTGGCCCACCGCTTGGACGTCGGTCGACTGCGAGCGGTCGCTGCGCCGGTGACCGCGCGGGTGGTTGTACGAGGCCCGACTGATGGGCGATGACGACGAGTTGCTCCGGTCGCGGCGTGCGGTTTGTTCATGGCGCGCTGGACTTGGGTGCGTACGGTGAGCGGACTCACGTACGGCTCCTGGGCGATCTCGTCGTTGGACTTGCCTGCGCGGCGAGGGCCGTCACCTCTCGCTCGCGGGCGGTCAGGACCGCCAGATGCTCGGGCAACGCGCGACTGGTGTGAGGTTCGGGGGCAGCCAGGAAACGGGTGACAAGCGTGCGCGTGGCCGCGGGGGAGAGGAGCGCCTCACCGGAGGCCACGGTGCGGATGCCGTCGAGGAGCGTGCCGGGGCCGACGCCCTTGCCGAGGAAGCCGCTCGCTCCCACGCGCAGGGCTCGGGCCACGTACTCGTTCTGATTCCTCAGCACTCCGCGCGTCAGGCCTCACCGACGGAGCCCGCGCCGGGTCCCGCCCGTCGGCGCCTGTGGTCCGGGTGCAGGGCGTGTCCCGAGCGTGTACCGAGATTTCAGCAGTCCGGATGTCGGCAGCCGCTTGCAACTGGTTCAGCGCATCCGTCAAGGAACTCCGACAGCAGGTGATGCAGGACCTCGGGCTGTTCCAGATGCAGGTCGTGGCCGGTCCCGGGGATGCTCGCGGCCAGCGTGTCCGGGCGCTGGCGGAGCATGTCGTGGGCGTCCTGGGAGGGGATGATGCCGGACTGGCCCAGGACAGCGAGGGTCGGACACATAACCGCTGCCCACTCGTCCCAGAAGGAGCGGTGGGCGTTCTCGGACAGCGAGTTGACCATCACATCGCGGTCGAAGCGGGGCCACCAGCCGCCGCCGCGTTCTTCCAGCCCCGCCGCCCACCCTTCGCCGACCGGGCCGCCGCCGAGGAAGCGGACGGCGGCTTCCCGGGAGGGGAACGGCGTGGGCCAGCTGTCGAGCCATCCGCCGATCTCCGCGCCGACGGTCGGATGGGGGCCGCCGGGTGCGGCCTCGACGAGTACGAGGGCGCGGACGCGCTCGGGGTGGGCTGCCGCGGTGAGCATCGCCGTGTTGCCGCCCATCGACTGGCCGACCAGGACGGGGTGGTGCAGGTCGAGCTGGTCCAGTACGGCGACGACGTCGGCGACGTAGGCGGCGCGGGAGAGGTCGCTCGGCAGGCGTTCACTGGAGCCGTGGCCGCGTTGGTCGACGGCGACAACCCGGTACCGCCGGCTCAACTGCTGGGCGACCGCATCCCATTCACCCGCGTGGCCCGCCAAGCCGTGCAGCAGGAGTACGGACGGCCCCGGTCCACCCCAGTCGCGGCAGGAGAGCCGTACGTCGTCGCGCACCACTATACGTTCGGACCACGTCATACGTTGCCTTTCCGGGATCAGTCGGACCGAGCGGGCGCGGGGGGCGACAGGGTCCGGGCTGGGCGAGGGGTGGGCGAGGGGTGGGCCGGTTCACTTTCCGGTGTTCTCGGCAAGGGTGTGTGCCACAAGGGCGTTGGCGTGGCCGTGTCCCAGGCCGTGGTCCGTCTTGAGCCAGGCGACGAGTTCCATGTGCTTGGTCAGGGGTGAGGAGGAGATGAGGTCCTTCCAATGCGCGATGGGGTGGCCGTACTTCGCCTCGATGGAAGGGAAGTAGCTGGCAGGGCCGTTGGCGGTGCCGGTCATGTCGGTGTCCTGTCGTTCGTCGTCGGCGTTCGTTTCCGGGCCGAGGCGCTGTGCTGGTGATTCGGCCGTGCGGGCGGCTACTGGCCGGCCGGGGCGACGGGCGCGTAGGCGAGGACCTGGGCGCCGGTGCTGAAGGTGGTGGTGCTGATCAGCTGGAGGGTCTTCTTCGGGGAAGCCGCGGTGAACAGACGCTTCCCGGTGCCCTCGATGACGGGGTGGGTCCACAGCCGGAGCTCGTCGACGAGGTCGGCTTCGAGCAGGGTGTTGACGAGGCCGCCGCTGCCGTAGACGAGCAGGTCCCCGCCGTCCTGCTGCTTCAGCTCGGTGACCGCGGCCGGGACGTCGCCGGTCAGGAGAGTGGCGTTCCACTCGGCGGTGTCGAGTGTGGTGGTGGCCACGTACTTGCGCATGCCGTTCATACGGTCGGCGAAGCCGTCCTCGTCGGTCATCGTCGGCCAGGCAGCGGCGAATCCCTGGTAGGTGACGCGGCCCAGCAGGAGGGCGTCGGCGGCGAACAGCTGGGCCCGGGCGAACCTGGCCGCTTCGTCGTTGAAGAACGGGGCCGACCAGGACGGGTTCTCGATGACGCCGTCGAGCGTGATGTAGACGGACGCGATGACCTTGCGCATGCGGTGACTCCCCCTTGACAGCGGGCATGCAGATGCCCATGTGTACGATGTTCACATTCGAGGATTGCGAAGATCCGCGCCCCCCGAGTGATCTTGCGTCAGCCTAGTTGAGCTAAGTGGATACTGTCCACATTGGAGTTGGTGATGGTCCCGGAGACCGGCACGCCGAAGCGGAGCACCTACCGCCACGGCGACCTCCGCAACGCCCTGACCCAGGCAGGTGTCGAACTGGCCCGCCAGGGCGGCCCCGAGGCCGTGGTGCTGCGCGCGACCACCCGCCACGCGGGCGTCGCGCCCAATGCCGCCTACCGCCACTTCGCCGACCGCGGCGCCCTCCTGCATGCCGTGTCCCAGGCCGCCATGGCCCAGGTCGCCCGCACCATGGAGGCCGAACAGGCCGCAGTGGCGCCGACCGCAGACGAGAAGGCCGCCGCCCGCGCCCGCTTCCGCGCGGTCGGCACCGGCTATCTGCGCTTCGCCCAGGAGGAGCCCGGCCTCTTCCGGGCCGCCTTCCACGTCCCCGGCGACATGACCCACGCCGCGGACGACGACGCCGCCGGAAGCAACGGCAAAACCCCCTTCGAACTGCTCGGCGCAGCCCTCGACGGCCTCGTGGAGACGGGCCTGTTGCCCGAAGACCGACGCCCCGGCGCCGAGTTCCTCGCCTGGTCGGCCGTCCATGGTCTGGCCGTGCTCCTGATCGACGGCCCCCTCCGCGGCCTCCACTCCACCCAGGCCCACGACGCGGGCCAGCACGTCATCGACATGATCGAACGCGGCATCTGACCGCGGCGCAAGCGGCGTTTCATCGGGCGTACGCTTGCTTTTCTGCGACGTGCCGAAGCGCAGGGGAGCGTGCTGACGGCCTGTCACGCTGCCTATCCACCGGGAGAGTTCCGCCGGCTCCGGCGCTCCGAGCTGGACTCCACCCTCGTCAGGTGGCGGCCATGTGGCTGCGCGGCGGCGGAGCCGGGGCGGCTCCCTGACCGAGGTCAGCCGCGCACTGGCCTGGGCAGGTGCACATACGTCACCGTCGTATCGATGCCGCTGTCCACCAGACGGCCGTGCGTGTCGAAGGCTCCAGGGCCGTCCGTCATGCCGAAGTCGTTGTCGTTGATGAGCGCGAGGGTGTCCCGGCCCGTCAGCGCGATGCCCTCGACCTTGCCGGGCACGCCCGCGACTTTGTTGAAGTCGACCACGAGGGCTTTGCGCAGCACCGGCGCACCGGCCGCCGCGGGGTCCTCCAACTGCTCGTACGAGGGGGAGGTGGCCGTCTCGTCCCAGGCGCTGCCCAGCATGCCCGGACCGCGCGGCAGTGTGACCCGGTGAAGCCGGGATGCCTTGTCGGTGCGCTCCTGCACCAGGAGCCGGTCCCTGCCGACCGCCACCAGCGCGGAGATCTTGAGCTCGGAGGTGTCGTCCTCGCCCGGTTCGACGACGTCCACCGCGTCGAAGCGGTAGGCGTACTCGGCCGTCACGGTGCGTTTCTTCGGCGAGAACCGCAGCAGCCGCGCGTTGCGGGACTTCTCACCCGCGGCCGTGTCCGGCACGGACAGCGGGCTCTGCACCGCCAGGACCAGGTCGCCGCCCGGGAGTTGGGCCAGGCCCTCGAAGCCGCGGTTGGTCTTGCGCTTGAGCAGAATGGCGGGCAGCGACTCCACGACGGGATAGTCGGCCCCCTTGAGGTCCAGCCCCTTGGGGACGTACCGCGTGAGCACCTTTCCCCGGGCGGAGACGTGCACGAGGGACGGCCCGTACTCGTCGGCGAGCCAGAAGCTGCCGTCCGCCGCCTGCGCGATGCCCTCGGTATCCAGACCGTTCGGGTCGTACGAGAGCGGGGTCTTGGCGTCGTACGTGTACGGGGCCTCGTCACGCGAGGCCTGGTTGGGAAGACCGGTGACGGGTCTGCCGGACCGTGTGGTGATCGCGATCGCCTTGAGGACCTGCACGTGGCCGCCCGACACACGGACCTTGACGATCGCCGGATCGAAGCCGGGGACCGGGAACGTGCGGCGCTTGCTGCCGGCCACCTTGATCTGGCCATTGGGACCGCGGTCGGTCACCGTCCAGAACTCGCCTTTGCGGCCGGCGGGACAGATGTCGCTGCCGATCCCGCCGAGGTCGATGCCCCGGTCGTCCGCGACCGAACCGGGCAGAAGGGCATTGCTGAACGCACCGAGCGGACTGTCCGCGAGGGTGGCTGTGCCCGCGGCATACGCACCCCGCGCCCCGCCGCCTTCAGGGACCGGCATACCCGCGGCGGTCCCGCCCACGCCGATCGCCGCGAGCAGGGCGACGGGCACGCCTACGGCCAGGGAACGTCGTACGGTGCGCTGCTTGTGCGCCTGCGATGCCATCGGGCCTCCTGGCCAACAAAGTCATGTGACAGTGGCCAAGCTGGCCGCCTCTTCCGAACGTGATGAGACATCAAGGTGAACTCCACCCAACACGCTGCCATCACCCTTGGACGCCCTCGGAACGACCGGGTGGTGTACGCGAGTTCGGTGGCGTGGCACATACTCCAACGGCGTTGGTGAGTACGGCGGCGAGTACGGCCATGGGGTGAAGCCCGAAGATGCCCCGTCGGCCTGTTTGCTGGACAAGGCCGGGGGCAAGCGAGCGTCAGTGCTTCGGACCGGAGGCACGTCTGCGGGGGCCGTATCCGTAGGTGTGTCCTGCCCGGATCGCACGATGCGGCTTTCGTGGTGGACCTCGCCCGCGCGGCCAAAGGAGCAGGCTCATGCCCACTGCACGTACCAAGACGACAAGGACGACAAGGACGGCAAGGACGACAAGGGTGCACGACGACGCACCCCAGACCACGGCCGCGTTCGAGCGGCTGCACACCTTGCCCGAAGGCCCCGAGCGCGAACAACTGCGCGCGGACCTGGTCCGAGTGTGGCTGCCGATGGCGCGACGGCTGGCGGGGAAGTACCGCAACCGCGGTGAGGACTCCGACGATCTGCGCCAAGTCGCGGCCCTGGGCCTGGTCAAGGCAGTCGACCGGTACGAGACGGCCCGCGGGGCGTTCGAGGCGTTCGCGGTACCGACGATCAACGGAGAGATCAAGCGGCACTTCCGCGACCACGCGTGGACCGTGCACGTCCCCCGCCGCGTCCAGGAGCTGCGCAACCGGGTCCGGGTCGCACGCCGTGAACTTCAGGCCCGCCGGCCGGGCGAACCCTCCCTCGCCGACCTGGCCGCGCAGTGTGGGCTGAGCGAGGACGAGGTCGCCGACGGACTGAAGGCACTGGACGCCTACTCCGCCCTGTCGCTGGACGCCGAGCTGCAGGCCCGCCCGACCGCGGAGGACGGGCCCACCCTCGCCGACGTTCTCGGAAGCGAGGACGGCGCGTTCGACACGGTCGATGCCCGTGAGGCCGTCAAGCCGGTCCTGCGCGCCCTGCCCGAACGGGAGAGCCGCATCCTCTACATGCGGTTCTTCCAGGACATGCCCCAACGACGCATAGCCGAGGAACTCGGCATCTCCCAGATGCACGTCTCGCGTCTCATCAACCGCACCTGCACGCGCGTCCGCGAGCAGGTAACCGTCGACCACGGGGCAGCGGCCTGACTGACCTGTCGACCGCCGGCACGCGTACCCCGCCCCACGGGATCCTTCCGGCGCCTCTCGCCCGGCCCCGGCCACACCGGGGCCGCCCTGGCCGCCCTTGGCAGGTATGCCGGTACACCTTTCCGGGGACGCGGCGTTTCCACTCCTCGTGGGACAGATCGCGTGCACCACGCCCTCTCATGCCTGCGGAACCCGCTACTCACCACCAGTGGACGACCTTGCGGTTCCAGTGCCCCGGGCCGCCCGTGCGCGGCATGCTCCCCTTGCCTCCTGCGAGGCGAGAGGCGCTGGTCCGGGTGGGCGGTGTGCGGCGTGTCCAGCGCGCGGAGCAGGGAGTTCTTCGCCTGTGCGGCGATGGTGTCGTTGCTGCCCGGCGGACACCAATGTCCGCACGCCCCGGCGGAGGAGACGGCCATGGACGCGATCGTGCTGCTGCGCGAGGACCACACGACAGTCGAGAACCCGTTCAAGAGGTTCGAGATGACCGATGACGACAATCTTGCTGAGCCGCGCGCGAACGCCGTCGAGGTGATCGAGGAGCTGACCGCCCACGCCTGGACCGAGGAGCAGGTCTCCCACCCTGCCGCCGCCCGCGCAGCGGCTCCCCAGACCACCGACCACATCCCCGACGTCCGCAAGGCCGTCGGGCGCAACCGGTTCACCGAGCTCGGTGACCAGCTCGAATCCGACAAGGAGAAGACCTCGCGCAACGTGCCGGCCATGTCCAGCGTGGCCAGCCGGTGAGAGGCCCGCAGGGGTACCGACCCCGGCGCGGCGCGAGACGCCGTGGCATGGCGGTGATGGTGGCGGGAGCCGTCGCGGTGGTGCTGTGCGGGTGTGGTGCGCCCGCGGCCCGGTTGGAAGGTGCCCGGCAGGCCGGACGGGCCTTCGAGCAGGCCATCGCCCACGCCAACTACCCACGGGCATGCGGCCTGCTGGCGCCGCAGACCCGGCAGCAGCTCGAAGAGGACCAGCACCAGCCGTGCGTTGCAGCGCTGCGTGGGGAGGACCTGGCGGCGGCCGGTGAGGTGCGCGGAACGCAGGTATACGGGCGCCAGGCGCTGCTGCTTCTGCGGAAGGACACGCTGTTCCTGTCGCAGTTCGAGGACGGCTGGAAAGTGGTCACCGCGGGCTGCACACCACAGGGCGACAAGCCCTACCGGTGCTCGCTGAAGGGCGGCTGATGTGCGCTTCCTGTTCACCGCCTGCTTGCTGACGATCCTGGGCGGGCTGGCCTACTTCATCACGATCGGAGCGCTGGACCGGTGAACGGCGGGCGCCGCAGGGGCGGATTCTGGCGGGACAACAGCCTCACCCTCGCTTTCGGGGGCGCGTTCCTGGTCGTTCTGGCCGGCCAGGCGTTCGCCGGGCATGCCGGCTTCAACGAAGACCTCGCAACCGACGGGCGGCAGCAGCTGACCATCGGTGAGTACCTGATGTCCTCGGACTTCGCCGTCGACGTCACCGAGAACTGGCAGTCGGAGTTCCTGCAGTTCTTCCTCTACATCTTCGGCACGGTCTGGCTTCTTCAACGCGGCTCACCCGAGTCCAAAATGCTCCACAAGGCAGGACCGGAAAGCGACCAGGACCAGCGCATCGGGGACCACGCCGAAGCCGACTCACCGCGCTGGGCCGGCACGAAGGACTGGCGGCAGAATCTGTACTCACGCTCCCTGGGGTGCGTGATGGCCCTGTTGTTCCTCCTGTCCTGGCTCGCACAGTCCATCGCCGGTACGGCGGCCTACAACGAGCAGCAACTGCGCCAGCTCCAGCCCCCCATCTCCTGGGGCGCCTACCTGGGATCCGCCGACTTCTGGAACCGCTCCCTGCAGAACTGGCAGTCCGAACTCCTGGCCGTGGCTGCCATGGCCATCCTCTCCGTATACCTGCGCCAGCGCGGATCCCCGGAATCCAAGCCTGTCGGCGCCCCGCACGCATCCACGGGAGTGGAAGGCTGAACGCCGACGCCCGTGGGCGACGCGCAGCCTCTAGCCATGAGTGAAGTGAAATCCTTCATGAACAGCCCGGTCGGCATCCTGTGGCGATGTCGCGCACATATCCCCGAACACCCGTCGCGTTCGCCTGCGCGAGTGAACCATGGGTGATCCGTGGGAGGTTTCCCCGTCCCGTCTGCGCGGAGAACCCGTACCGTCCGTCACGAGCACTGTTCAGAGGTGGTTCCGCATGCGCGCCCAAGGCGCCCGGAACCTTTGGAGGAGACCAGCATGGCAACGGGCAAAGTGAAGTGGTTCAACGCGGACAAGGGCTTCGGCTTCATCCAGCAGGACGACGGCGGCCCGGACGTGTTCGTCCACTTCTCCGCCATCCAGAGCAGCGGGTACAAGGAGTTGCAGGAGGAGGACCGCGTCACGTACGACGTCACCCAGGGTCCCAAGGGTCCCCAGGCGGAGAACGTCGTCGTCGAGAGGTGAACGCCGACGCGAACCTCTGACCAGAAGGTCCAGGGGTTCGCTGACGCTGGTTCCCGCATCGGCCACTTCCCTGGAAAGCCGTCCGGCCGCCTGGTGGCGCGCCTTCGGCAGGGCAGGACGCTGACGAACTTTTCCCTGCCCGGGACTGGGGCGTGGGCGTCCTCGCGTCCTTCGGGGGTGACGAGGTGCGGGCCGCGATGGCACGGCCGCACTCGTCGGCGGTACCCGGCCGGCCCGACGGGGCGACGCAGGCGAACTTACCGGCCTGAGTGTGCTTTGGGTCCCTTGCCGGCCACTGCCACGGAGTGCACAGGGCTTGGGCTTGCCTGGCACTCCTGCGCGACCCATTCGCCCGGTAGCGAGGCCCTATGGGTGGTATAGGGCGCGGGCACGGGCCAGATCGACAGGCTCGTCCTGGCCGAGGTGGAGAAAGTAGTTCCCCTGCCATGCCTGTGTGCTGCCGGCCTGGCGGTTGGTCGTGGTCACCCAGGGCGGATAGACGCGGAACCCCCGCTTCCCGCCGGAGCCGTTACGGGAGACGACGCCGCGCTCGCTCAGCACCTCGCGCGGGAAGACGAACTGTCCGAAGCCGTCGTCATCGCGGCTGCTGATGACGAAGAGGTCCACCCCGTCGTCGGCGTCGAAGGGCCGGATCGGCCCCTGCTCGGACCGCTGCCACACGGTGACGAACTGGCCCACCTTCGTCGGGGTGGTCTTGGCCACGCGGAACCGGAGCGAGAGGCCGTCGAGCGTGAAGGCATGAGCCGCGTACTCGGCGCTCTCCGGTTCCGGCACCGGAAGTGAACAGGCGAAACCGCTCGGGTCGTACACCAGCGCCTTCGCCGCCAGCAGATCACCGGTAAGCCCCGCCCACGGTTGATTCGTCACCATGCCCTCATCCTGCCAGGCCGGCCGGCGAGCTGAAGACCAACAGGGGCATGGTCATACGCTTCGACAAACGCGCCCACGACTTCCAGACCACCCCTCGACGCAGAATCACGCCGACCGATACAAGATGGCACGCAGCCCCGACCTGGCATGTGCGAAATCAACGCGTACGGGACGGCTCGACCCGAGCCGCGAAGGTCACGTCGCCTGTGGCCCACATCAGACCTGGTTCGAGCAGGCAGCAGAGGCAGCGAGGTGCCTCAATGCCGTCGGCGCCAGGGCTGAACTGGTCTGCACGTGGTGCGAACGCGTGATGTCTCCCGAAGACTGCCCAGTGGACCCAGGGCCGTGCTCAAGCCCCTACCTGTCACCGACAGGCTGCCCGGCGAGCCAGCCGGAGCCTTGACCGGGCAGCCTTCGTCGTGCGGTACCCACGCGTGCACGGCGGCGCCGTCCTCCCCGACTGGAACAAGGTCGCCCAGGACCACGCCGGGGTGCACGTCACCCTCCGCGCGATCCTTGCGACCCAGGGCTTCAGGTTCGCCGTCAAAAACTGCCTGACTGCCCTCCCTACTGGGACATCGAATCCGTCCTATGGCTCCCCTGGCGCTTCTCCGTCGCCCGCCTCGTGGAAGTAACACCACCCAGCGCCACTTGACAACCCGTCACCATGCCTCGTGGACGGCGACCTGCCGGGCAGACCGGCTGCGGGATGTCAGTAGCCGATCGTGAAGCGGCGCTGGACGAAGCGGGGCAGCTCCGCCTCGTCGATCAAGGCCACGGCCGCGTCCTCCACCGAGATGCGGCTGCGCCCCTCGGCATCCAGAACAGGCTGGTCACCGCCCACCCTGAACCGCCCGGTGCGCTCGCCCGGGGCGATCTCCTCCGCAGGGCTGAAGTAGGTCCACAGCCGGTTCGAGAGCCGCAGGACGTCGAGGGCGTCCCGGTGGCCGCGTACCGCTGCGGCGTACTCGCGGGGCAGCCCGAGCCGGTCGAGGCTGGTGTGCAGCAGCTCGTCGGAGTCGGCGCGGACCACGCCCGGCGCGATCTCCAGGCTGCCGGCACCGCCGATCACGACGAGCCGGGTCCGCGGGTGGCTCTCCAACCCCTTCAGCAGGGCCCGCGCCGCCGTCGCGTAGACGGTCGGGTCGGCGATCGAACGCCGCACGGTCTCCGCGAAGTCCCTGGCGGCGTTGCCCGGTTGGAACGCGCTGATCAGGACGTCGAGGCCCGGCAGGACGCCGGCGATGCTCCGCGGGTCCAGGACATCGACGCTCGCCCACGTGAGATTGTCCCGGCGCTCCTCACGCTGCGCCTGAGCGGCGTCACGGCTGAACGCCCTGACGTGGTGGCCGCGTTCGAGGGCTTCGGCGACGACCCGGCTGCCGATGGTGCCCGTGGCTCCGATGACTCCGATGTGCATGGTTCTCCCCTGTGCATGCGGATGTGGAACGCCACCCATGGGGTGATGCCGTACAGAAACTATACGCCGTGAAGTAACACCACGGCACTCAGTACAGTGACGCTGTAGAGTTCCCGTCGTGACAGTTACGGGAAGCAAGGGACGGCGCGAGCGACTGCGCGCCGAGACCACAGCCGAAATCAAGAAGGTGGCCCTGGCGCTGATGGCCTCGGGCGGGCCGGACGCCATCACGCTGCGGGCCATCGCCCGCGAGATGGGCATGACCGCCAACGCCATCTACGGTTACTTCCCGGCCCGGGACGACCTGGTCACCACGCTCATCAACGACGTGTACACCGCCCTGGCCGACGCCGTGGACGCCGCCTGGGAAGCCGCCCCCGCCGCCGATCCCGCCGCCGGGATCGAGGCGTGGGCCAACGCCTTCCGCACCTGGGCCCTGGTGAACCCGCAGGGTTTCCGCCTCATCTACGGCGACCCCGTACCCGGCTACCAGGCTCCCGTCGGAGGCCCCGCCCCCGACGCCGCACGCCGGGTCTGCACCGGACTCACCGCACTCGCGGCAGCCGCATGGCCCCACGCCCGGCACCTCTACAAGGACAGCACCTTCGGCTGGCCCGACTTCGACCCCGGGCTCCTCGACAAGGTACGCCCGGCCTTCCCCGACCTGCCGCCCGCAGCCGTCGCCCTCGCTCTGCGCATGTGGGGCCACCTGCACGGCCTCGTGTCGCTGGAGGTCTACGGCCACCTGCGCACCCAGACCACCAGCCCGCAGAAGCTGTTCCTGGAGGAACTCGACCAGCTCATCAAGGTGCTGGGTATCCCGCGCGGACGCTGAACACCCGAGCGCCGGCGGCCGGCACGAGCGGTCCCCTCGTACGCCGGGAACGGCCCACCGGCGGTCGCGAGGGCCGCGCTCGATTCCCGGTTACGGAGTTCCGCTTCCCAGCTCCGCCGCGAGTGACCTCTGTACGTACGCCATGGCCTCCTTGTAGGAAGGCTCGGCGAAGCGCTTGCCCATGTCCTCGGCGGAGACCTCTTCCAGCCGCTGGAAGATCCACCACAGATGGCCCTGGGGATCGCGGATCCGCGCGGCCATTTCACCGAAGGCCAGCTCGGTCGGCCGCGTCACCAGCCGTGCCCCACAGGCGAGGGCCCGCTCGACCGTCTTCCGGGCGTCCTAGACGTAGATCCTGAGATGGGACGGCAGGCTCGGCCAACCAGCCTGCCGGTCGAACATCATGACCACCGCGCCCGCGACTTCCACCTCGGCGTGGGCGACCGTCCCGTCCTCATTGAGGATGCGGGAACCGCGCTCCCGGGCCCCGAACACCTGGCCAAGGAACTCGATCTCCGCGTCGGTGTCCTTCGATATCACCCACGGGTCGATCCGCGAGTAGCCGCCGGGCACGGTCTCCAGTTCACCTTTGAACGTCATATGCCGAGCCTGCCACACGGCCGGGCGCGGTGAACGGGGCCTCGCTGCGGTCGAGCCAGGAGGAGCAGGTCACACGGGGGTGAACAGCCCAGGAGGATTTGTCTCCCCGGCACGCGAGCGGGCCCCCGACCGTGATCGGGGGCCCGCGTGGTCTCTACCTCTGCCTGCTGTTCACGCCCGACGCAGTGCGGAGCGGCCCGCGAAGCGCGCCGAGTCGCCCAACTCCTCTTCGATCCGGATCAGTTGGTTGTACTTCGCCGTGCGGTCGGAGCGGGAGAGCGAGCCCGTCTTGATCTGACCGCAGCCGGTCGCCACCGCCAGATCCGCGATGGTGGTGTCCTCGGTCTCGCCCGAGCGGTGCGACATGACAGCCGTCCAGCCCGCCTGGTGGGCCGTGGCCACCGCGGCCAGCGCCTCGGTCAGGGTCCCGATCTGATTGACCTTGACCAGGACCGAGTTGCCGACACCGGTGCGGATGCCCTCGCGCAGCAGCGTCTCGTTGGTGCAGAACACGTCGTCGCCGGTGAGCTGACAGCGGTCGCCGACGCGGGCGGTCAGCTCGCGCCAGCCGTCCAGGTCGTTCTCCGCCATCGGATCCTCGATGGAGACGACCGGGTAGGCGTCGATGAGCTTGGCCAGGTAATCGGCGTTCTCGGAGGGGGTGCGGCGCACTCCCTCACCCGCGTAGTCGTACACCCCGTCGCGGAAGAACTCCGACGACGCCGGGTCCATGATCAGGCCGATGTCCGTGCCGGGGCGGTAGCCGGTGCGCTCGATGGCGGTCATCACGAAGTCGAGCGCCTCCTCGGCGGTACGCAGCGCGGGCGCGAAGCCACCCTCGTCGCCGACGCCTGTGGAGTGCCCGGCGGCCAGCAGATCGCGGCGCAGGGTGTGGAAGACCTCGCTGCCCATGCGGACGGCTTCGGCGAAGGTGTCCGCACCCACGGGCGCGATCATGAACTCCTGGAAATCCAGCGGATTGTCGGCGTGGGCGCCGCCGTTGACGATGTTCATCATCGGCAGCGGCAGGAGGTGGGCGTCGGCGCCGCCGAGGTAGCGGTAGAGGGGCTGGAGGTGGGCCGCCGCGGCGGCCTTGGCGGTGGCGAGGGAGACTCCGAGGATCGCGTTGGCGCCGAGCCGAGACTTCGTGGCGGTGCCGTCGAGGGCGACCAGCGCGGCGTCGAGACCCGCCTGGTCCGCCGCGTCCCGGCCGCGCACGGACGCCGCGATCTCCCCGTTGACGTGGGCCACCGCGCGGTCGACGCCCTTGCCGTGCCAGCGGGCGGAGTCCCCGTCGCGCAGTTCCACGGCCTCCCGGGCGCCGGTGGAGGCGCCGGAGGGGACAGCCGCGCGCCCCAGGGACCCGTCCGCCAGGACGACGTCGACCTCGACCGTGGGGTTGCCCCGGCTGTCGATGATCCGACGGGCGGTGACGGTCTCGATGCTGGCGTCGACGGTTCCGACTGCCTTTGCGGACATGGGAGGTCCTTCCCGTTGTCGTGTGCCGTGGCCCCGGCTGCGACAACGCTGACGCTGAGCCCGACAAGTCCAAACCCTACAGCAATGCTGCTCAGTTTGGCTGTACAGCATTGCTGCGCACGTCAGGTGTACAGCCTTGCTGACCAACGGGGTAAAGTGCCTTATGCCCACCTCGGAAGCCGCCGCCATCGCCGCCGAACTGCGCACCGCGATGGGCAAGCTCACCCGACGCGTCAAACACGAGGACCGCATCCCGCTGGGCCAGGCCGCCGTGCTCGGTGCACTCGACCGCAACGGCGCCATGACCACCAGCGACCTCGCCGCCGATCAGCGCGTACGCCCCCAGTCGATGGCCCGGGCGGTGGGGCTGCTCATGGAACAGAACCTGATCACGCGCCGGGCGCACCCCACGGACGGCCGCAAGTCGCTGGTCGAGCTCTCGGACGCGGGCCGGGCCGCGCTCGAAGCGGAGCGCGGCCGCAGGGCCGGTTGGCTCGCGCAGGCCATCGAGGCCGAACTCACGGATGAGGAGCGGGCGTTGCTGGCAGGGAGCGCCGCCCTGCTGGAGCGGCTCGCCTCACGCTAGCGAGATGCGCGGCGCGGTTCCGGACAGCGCCCGGGCGCGGGTCCAAGGCGGCGGGGGCCCGCGGAGCACCTGCCGCGTCTTCCGCGCCCGGAGCATGCCGAACCGAGTGCGTACAGCAGCGCGTTGGTGAACTTGAGCCGCTCGTCAGTTCGTCGGTGTGACGTCAGCGCGGCACTCGGCTGCTTGCCGCGGAAGACGGCTCGGCGGTTCCGCTCGCCGTCAGCACGTACGGCCCGCGTAGGCCTTGCGAGGGAAAAGGATTCAAGGATCAGGGATGGGGCGGTCCGGCGCAGGTGTGGATCAGATTGAGGAGGGTCCGGCACAGTTCCTCGGGGGTGAGTCGATGCGGGGCTGCCTCGGTCAGCTGGTTGAAGAGCAGGCCGCGGCATGACCCGATTCCCCAATTGCTGGCGGCCGCCGACGAGAACGCGGTGATGCGCCACGGCATCCATGCGTTGCCGCCGCTGGCCAGTTTCGTCACCGGGCGCGCCGCGCTGCTCGGCGACGCCGCGCACGCCATGACGCCGAACCTGGGCCAGGGGGCCAACCAGGCGTTGGAGGACGCGGTCACGCTGGCCGCGCTGCTGGACGCATACCCCGACGTGGAGTCCGCACTGTCCGCCTATGACCGGCACCGACGCCCCCGCACTCAGCTGATCGCCCGTCGCTCCCACCGGTGATCGCCCGTCGCTCCCACCGGATCGGCATCGCCGCGCAATGGCACTCAGTACCCGCCACCACCTTGCGCGATCTGATGCTTCGCCCAGCTCCCAGCTCGACCCTGTTCGACGGCCTCACTCCGGTCCTCAGCTGGCAACCGCCCGGCGGCGACGACCTCGGCGCGGCTCGCATCGGTTGAGCCCCGCAGAGGCGGCGGCGCCCAAACGGCGGCGGCCAGACGGAGCGCGCACATGCCGGTCCTTGCGCCCTGCCCGCATCGCTGTTCGAGGGCGATTACCTCGTTCTCGAACGCTCGGAAATCTATGTTGGCCGGAGTAGACATTCGTCGGCGGTGTGGTTATGGTTTCTCTCGTAGCCAGAGAGACAAGCAGGGCCCGGCAGAGACGAACTGCCGGGGAGTAGTACACGCAGGTGCAGTTGCAGGACGGTGCGGTGGTGGAGTTGCGAAGCCAGAGTTGTTGCAGGACGGCGACGGGACTGACGACCGGACCGGGTGGCCCGCAGTGATCAGGGGCCGCCGTGAGCAGTACGGCAGTGGCAGTACCGGTAAGTGCAGTACGCGGTATCAGCAGTGCAAGCAGTACGCGGTTCGCAGTACCCCGTTTGGTAAGTGATTGGTTCAGAGGGAAGAACGGAGGAGCCGAGCGCCATCAGGATCGCCCGGGCGGAAGCCTTGAGCCCG
>NZ_JBHWUR010000034.1:26026-66737 GCF_042737755.1 Streptomyces sp. NPDC059994 | reverse complement strand
GGCGGGGGTATCGGGGGAGGAGTCCCTGTGAGCGGGGTGCAGGGGCCGCAGGCCCCGCAACGGGGGTCCGGGGGCGCAGCCCCCGGGAGAACCCACCTTCACCCTCCCCCCACCCCCGGAGGGTTTAGGGAAAGGGGCGGGGCGGGGCAACGTCACCCCTCCGCGATCACCACCGCCGAAGCCACCCCCGCGTCATGACTCAGCGAAACATGCCACCCCCGAACCCCCAACGCCTCAGCCCGAGCCGCCACACTCCCCCGCACCCGCAGCCGCGGCTGCCCGCTCTCCTCCACGTACACCTCCGCGTCCGTCCAGTGCAGCCCCGCCGGCGCGCCCAGCGCCTTCGCCAGGGCCTCCTTCGCCGCGAAGCGGACCGCCAGGGACGCCGTGCCCCGTCGCTCCCCGCTCGGCAGCAGCAACTCCTGTTCCACGAAGAGCCGTTGGAGCAGCCC
Organism: Streptomyces sp. NPDC059994; assembly: GCF_042737755.1. Lineage (NCBI taxonomy): Bacteria > Bacillati > Actinomycetota > Actinomycetes > Kitasatosporales > Streptomycetaceae > Streptomyces > Streptomyces sp. NPDC059994. The sequence goes on along the minus strand of NZ_JBHWUR010000034.1, from coordinate 66,285 downwards.
GGGTGTCCGCTCCAGGGACTCCCCGAAGCGCCGGACCTCCGCCACGTCGATCCCGACCCCGATGATCATTCGACGGTGACCGACTTCGCCAGATTGCGCGGCTGGTCGACCTCGTTGCCCCGCGCCGTGGCCAGCTCGCAGGCGAAGACCTGGAGCGGGACCGTGGCGACCAGCGGCTGAAGCAGCGTCGGCGTCGCGGGGATACGGATCAGATGGTCCGCGTACGGCACCACCGCCTCGTCCCCGACCTCCGCGATCACGATCGTCCGCGCCCCGCGCGCCCTGATCTCCTGGATGTTGGACACGATCTTGTCGTGCAGCACCGACCGGCCACGCGGCGAAGGAACGACCACCACCACCGGCAGATCCGGCTCGATCAGTGCGATCGGGCCGTGTTTGAGCTCCCCCGCCGCGAACCCCTCCGCATGCATGTACGCCAGCTCCTTGAGCTTCAGCGCGCCCTCCAGCGCCACCGGGTAGCCCACATGGCGGCCCAGGAACAGCACCGTGTTCTTCGCCGCCAGCGAGCGCGCCAGCTCCCGCACCGGCTCCATCGTCTCCAGCACCTGGTCGACGTCCTGCGCGATCGACGCCAGGTCCCGGATCACCGCCCGGATCTCGTCGCCCCACTTCGTCCCGCGCACCTGGCCCAGATACAGGGCGACCAGATAGCAGGCCACCAGCTGGGTCAGGAACGCCTTCGTGGAGGCGACGGCGACCTCCGGGCCCGCGTGCGTGTACAGCACCGCGTCCGACTCGCGCGGAATCGTCGAGCCGTTGGTGTTGCAGATCGCCAGCACCTTCGCGCCCTGCTCGCGGGCGTGCCGCAGCGCCATCAGGGTGTCCATGGTCTCGCCGGACTGCGAGATCGCGATCACCAGCGTGCGCTGGTCGAGGATCGGGTCCCGGTAGCGGAACTCGCTGGCGAGCTCCGTCTCGCAGGGGATTCGCGTCCAGTGCTCGATCGCCAGCTTGGCGATCATGCCCGCGTGGTACGCCGTACCGCACGCGACGATCACGACCTTGTCGACCTCGCGCAGCACCGAGGCCGGGATGCGGACCTCGTCGAGCGTCAGCGAACCCGCGCCGTCGATCCGGCCGAGCAGCGTATCGGCCACGGCCTTGGGCTGCTCGGCGATCTCCTTGAGCATGAAGTAGTCATAGCCCCCCTTCTCCGCGGCCGACGCGTCCCAGTCCACGTGGTACGACCGCACCTGTGCGGGAGCCCCGTCGAAGTCGGTGACCGTCACACCGTCCCGCCGCAGCTCCACGACCTGGTCCTGGCCCAGCTCGATCGCGGACCGCGTGTGGGCGATGAACGCGGCCACGTCCGAGGCGAGGAAGGACTCACCCTCTCCAACGCCCACCACCAGCGGGGAGTTCCGCCGCGCCCCGACCACCACGTCCGGCTCGTCGGCGTGCACCGCGACCAGCGTGAACGCCCCGTCGAGCCGTCGGCACACCTGCCGCATCGCCTCCGCGAGGTCCTCGGTCGAGGAGTACGCCTCCGCCAGGAGGTGGGCGACGACCTCGGTGTCCGTCTCGGAGGCCAGGGCGTGGCCGCGCTCCTCCAGCTCCGCCCGCAGCGCCGCGAAGTTCTCGATGATGCCGTTGTGGACGACCGCGACCCGGCCCGCGTTGTCGAGGTGCGGATGGGCGTTGGCGTCGGTCGGCCCGCCGTGGGTGGCCCAGCGGGTGTGCCCGATGCCCGTGGAGCCGCTCGGCAGCGGCCGGTCCACCAGGGCCTTCTCCAGGTTGACGAGCTTGCCCGCCTTCTTGGCCGCGGCCAGCCCGCCGTCGGCGAGGACCGCGATCCCCGCCGAGTCGTAGCCCCGGTATTCGAGCCGCTTCAGCCCGGCGATGACAACATCGAGCGCTGACTGCGCTCCCACGTACCCGACGATTCCGCACATGGCGGCAGCCTACGACCGCACGGCCGCGAATCGGGCCCACTGCCGCGGCCCCGCCCGGGGCGGTCCGCCGCGTGACCCACCCCACCCCCCACATCCGGCCGCCAGCCCCGACAATGGGCCTGTGATCACTTCGCCGCCACGAAGCGCCCAACGCCGGGCGGACTCGACGCCGTACGTCGACCTCACCCGCAGCGAGTGGAGCGCACTGCGGGACAAGACGCCGCTGCCGCTGACCGCCGAGGAGGTGGAGCGGCTGCGCGGACTCGGCGACGTCATCGACCTCGACGAGGTGCGGGACATCTATCTGCCGCTCTCGCAGCTGCTCAACCTGTACGTCCAGGCCACCGCCGAGCTGCGCGGCGCCCTCAACACGTTCCTGGGCGACGCGGGCAAGAACGGGCACGGCGCCCAGCGCGGCACCCCGTTCGTCATAGGCGTGGCCGGATCGGTCGCCGTCGGCAAGTCCACGGTGGCCCGGCTCCTCCAGGCGATGCTGGCCCGCTGGCCCGAGCACCCGCGCGTGGAGCGCGTCACCACCGACGGGTTCCTCTACCCGATGGCCGAGCTCCAGCGGCGCGGCCTGATGTCGCGCAAGGGTTTCCCGGAGTCCTACGACCGCCGCGCGCTGACGCGGTTCGTCGCCGACATCAAGGCGGGCAAGGACGAGGTCACCGCGCCCGTCTACTCGCACCTGATCTACGACAGGGTGCCCGGCGAGGTGCTCACCGTGCGCCGCCCGGACATCCTCATCGTCGAGGGCCTCAACGTGCTCCAGCCCGCCCTGCCGGGCCAGGACGGGCGCACCCGGGTCGGCCTCGCCGACTACTTCGACTTCAGCGTGTACGTGGACGCCCGTACCGAGGACATCGAGACCTGGTACCTGAATCGTTTCCGCAAGCTGCGCGAGACGGCCTTCCAGAACCCGTCCTCGTACTTCCGCAAGTACACCCAGGTCTCCGAGGAGGAGGCGCTCGACTACGCGCGCACCGCCTGGCGGACCATCAACCGGCCCAACCTGGTGGAGAACGTGGCCCCCACCCGCGGCCGCGCCACCCTCGTCGTCCGCAAGGGCGCCGACCACAAGGTCCAGAAGCTGTCCCTGCGCAAGCTGTAGCCGGTCCGCGAACACAAACGGGCCCGCCGGGGGAACTCCCCCGGCGGGCCCGCTCGTTGGGCGTACGAACGTACGCGACCGGCCTAGCCCAGCGCGGACTTCACCACGTCGGCCAGACGGCCCGCCACCGACCGCGCCTGGTCGATGTCGGCGGCCTCGACCATGACGCGCACCAGCGGCTCGGTGCCCGACGGGCGCAGCAGCACCCGGCCCGTGGAGCCCAGCTCGCGCTCGGCCTCGATGACCGCGGAGGTCAGCTCGGCCGAGGTGGACACCCGGGACTTGTCGACGTCCGGCACGTTGACCAGGACCTGCGGCAGACGCTCCATGACACCCGCGAGGTCGGCCAGGGTACGGCCGGTCGCGGCGACGCGGGCCGCCAGCATCAGACCGGTGAGCGTGCCGTCGCCGGTGGTCGCGTGGTCGAGGATGATCACGTGGCCGGACTGCTCGCCGCCCAGCGCGTAACCGTGCTCCTTCATCGCCTCCAGGACGTACCGGTCGCCGACGCCCGTCTGGACCAGCTGGAGGCCCTCGCGCTCCATGGCGATCTTGAAGCCGAGGTTCGACATGACCGTGCCGACGACGGCGTCGCCCCGCAGGGTGCCCTGCTCGCGCATGGCCAGCGCGAGCACGGCGAGGATCTGGTCGCCGTCGACCTCGTTGCCCTGCGCGTCGACGGCCAGGCAGCGGTCCGCGTCGCCGTCGTGCGCGATACCGAGGTCGGCGCCGTGCTCGACGACGGCGGCCTTCAGCAGGTCGAGGTGGGTCGAGCCGCAGCCGTCGTTGATGTTGAGCCCGTCCGGCTCGGCGCCGATCGTGACGATCTCGGCACCGGCCCGCGTGAAGGCCTCCGGCGAGACCCGGGCGGCCGCGCCGTGCGCCTCGTCGAGGACGACCTTCAGACCGTCGAGGCGGTTCGGCAGCACGCCGATGAGGTGGGCGACGTACTTGTCGAAGCCCTCCTCGTACGAGCGGACGCGGCCCACGCCGGCGCCGGTCGGCCGCTCCCACGGCTCGCCCGTACGGTGCTGGTCGTAGACGCGCTCGATGCGGTCCTCCAGCTCGTCGGCGAGCTTGTGGCCGCCGCGCGCGAAGAACTTGATGCCGTTGTCGGGCATGGCGTTGTGGCTGGCGGAGAGCATCACACCGAGGTCCGCGCCGAGCGCGCCCGTGAGATACGCCACGGCCGGGGTCGGCAGCACGCCGACGCGCAGCACGTCGACGCCCGCGCTGGCGAGGCCCGCGACGACCGCGGCCTCCAGGAACTCCCCGGACGCGCGGGGATCGCGCCCGACCACCGCGGTGGGCCGATGGCCCGCGAAGGTACCCGCCTCGGCGAGTACATGGGCCGCCGCGACCGACAGGCCGAGCGCGAGCTCAGCCGTCAGATCTGCGTTGGCCATACCGCGTACACCGTCGGTGCCGAAGAGTCGTCCCACTGCTGTCCTCCATAGAGATCCACCAGGCGCCGCACCCGGGCGCCCACCACTGGTGCCAAAAACAAGCCCGCCCCGGCAGCACGAAGAGTGCTGCCGGGGCGGACGAGAGCCGTACAGGCGGCAGGCGCGATTTAGCGCTTGCTGTACTGCGGGGCCTTACGGGCCTTCTTGAGACCGGCCTTCTTGCGCTCGACCGCACGGTCGTCGCGGGAGAGGAAGCCGGCCTTCTTCAGCGCCGGGCGGTTGTTCTCGACGTCCGCCTCGTTCAGCGCACGGGCCACGCCGAGGCGCAGGGCGCCGGCCTGGCCGGACACGCCGCCACCCGAGATGCGGGCGATGACGTCGTAGCGGTTGTCGAGCTCAAGCACCTTGAAGGGCTCGTTGACTTCCTGCTGGTGGACCTTGTTCGGGAAGTAGTCCTCGAGCGTACGCCCGTTGATCTTCCACTTGCCGGTGCCCGGGACGATCCGGACGCGGGCGATGGCGTTCTTGCGACGGCCCAGGCCGGCGGCGGGCTGCGGGTCGCCGAAGCGGGACGCCAGCGACTCGGTGGTGTACTCGCCCTCGACGGGGACCTCGGACTCGAAGGTGGTGACCTCCGCGTAGGTCTCTTCGCCCTCGACGGGGGTCTCGACAGTGGTCTCGGCCACGATGCTCCTCAGATTCTTTTCTGTCTTAGGGGGTGTGGCCGGAACTACTGCGCGACCTGGGTGATCTCGAACGGCACCGGCTGCTGGGCAGCGTGGGGGTGCTGGTCGCCCGAGTAGACCTTCAGCTTCGAGAGCATCTGACGGCCCAGGGTGTTCTTGGGGATCATGCCGCGGATGGCCTTCTCGACGGCCTTCTCCGGGTTGTTCTTCAGCAGGTCGTCGTAGCGCACCGAGCGCAGACCGCCCGGGTAGCCGGAGTGGCGGTAGGCCAGCTTCTGCTCGCGCTTGTTGCCGGACAGGTGAACCTTGTCGGCGTTGATGATGATGACGAAGTCACCCATGTCCATGTGGGGCGCATACACAGGCTTGTGCTTGCCCCGGAGGAGGTTGGCAGCGGTCGTCGCCAGACGGCCCAGGACGACGTCCTGCGCGTCAATGACGTGCCACTGGCGAGTGATGTCGCCGGGCTTGGGGCTGTACGTACGCACGGTCGTAGCCTTCGCTTCTTCAGTGGATGGGGTCCAGACACATTGCACCCTGAAGCGATCATGCAGCTTGGACTCACAGTGCCGGGGACGCTGCCCGTATGCGAGCCACTGGTAACTGCTCCAGAGAACCTACGTAATGGCCCCTCGCGTGAGAACGACCAAGCCAATACGCATAACGAACCAGAAGAATACCCGGGGTCCCCCGTGCGGGTCAAAACCGCGCCCCGGGGGCCGAGTTTTTGCCCTGCGGGCCCCCCAGGTGGGTGCGTGTTCGCCTGCGGGCCGGTGGGAGCGCGCCCTCAGTGGGCGCATGTTCGTCTGCGGGCGGGTGGGGGCCGGCCACGCAGTACCCCGCGGAGCCCTTTGGGGGTGCGGGGTTCGTCTGCGGGCTGCTTGCGGCTGGTAGCGCAGCAGCGCCGCGGGGCCCTTCGGGGGTGCGGGGTTCGTCTGCGGGCTGTGTGTGGCTGGTCGCGCAGCACCGCCGCGGGGCCCTTCGGGGGTGCGGGGCTCGTCTGCGGGCTGCCTGCGGCTGGTAGCGCAGCACCGCCGCGGGGCCCTTCGGGCGTGCGGGGTTCGTCTGCGGGCTGTGTGTGGCTGGTCGCGCAGTTCCCCGCGCCCCTTGAGGCAGCACGGGGCCCGGCCACATGCAGTCCTCCGGAGTGAGGGATGGAGCCTGCACCTTCAGCCCCTCCGGCGTTTGAGCGGCGGGGCCCGTACATCCAGCCCCTCCGGCGTTTGAGGAGCGGGGTCCGGGGCGGAGCCCCGAAGCGGGGGCGGGGGCGCAGCCCCGGCGGGGGTACCGGGGCGCAGCCCCCCGTAAGCAGGGTGCAGGGGTGCAGGCCCCGCAAGGGGTGCAGGGGTGCAGGCCCCGCCAGGGGCGCAGGGGCGTAACCCCGCCCCGGGGTCTGGGGGCGTAGCCCCCGGGAGAGCCGCCTCAACCCCCACCCACCCCCGGAGGGTTTAGGGAAGGGGCGGGGTGGGGCTCACCTCGCCCGCTCCACCCGCCGCTCGTCCCACACCGGCTCCCCCGTCTCCCGTACGACCCCGTCCGAGCCGAAGACCAGGTAGCGGTCGAAGGACTTCGCGAACCAGCGGTCGTGGGTGACGGCGAGGACCGTGCCCTCGTACGCCTCCAGCCCGTCCTGGAGCGCCTCCGCCGACTCCAGGTCGAGGTTGTCCGTCGGCTCGTCCAGGAGCAGCGCCGTGGTCCCGGAGAGCTCCAGGAGGAGGATCTGGAAGCGGGCCTGCTGGCCGCCGGAGAGCTTCTCGAAGGCCTGGTCGCCCTGGCGCTCCAGCTCGTACCGCCGCAGCACCGACATCGCCCCGCCCCGGTCCTTCGCGTGCTCCGTCCACAAGATGTCGACGAGCGTGCGCCCCAGCAGCTCCGGGTGCGCGTGAGTCTGCGCGAAGTGGCCGGGAACCACCCGCGCCCCCAGCTTCCAGGTGCCCGTGGACGCCACCGACGCGTCCCCGGCAAGCAGCCGCAGGAAGTGCGACTTCCCCGAGCCGTTCGACCCGAGGACCGCCACCCGCTCGCCGTAGAAGATCTCCAGCGAGAACGGCTTCATGAGCCCGGTCAGCTCAAGGTTTTCGCAGGTCACGGCACGTATACCGGTACGCCCACCCCGCAGCCGCATCGAGATCTCCTGCTCGCGCGGCGGCTCCGGCGGCGGCCCGGCCTCCTCGAACTTCTTGAAGCGGGTCTGCATCGCCCGGTACCGCGACGCCATGTCCGGGCTGATCGCCGCCTGGTTGCGCAGCCGCAGCACCAGCGCCTTCAGCCGCGCGTGCTCCTCGTCCCAGCGCCGCTTGAGCTCCTCGAAGCGGGCGAACCGCTCCTTGCGGGCGTCGTGGTACGTGGCGAAGCCGCCGCCGTGCACCCACACGTCCGTGCCCGCCGGGCTCGGCTCCAGGCTCACGATCTTGTCGGCGGCCCGCGAGAGCAGCTCGCGGTCGTGGGAGACGAAGAGGACCGTCTTGCGGGTCTCCTTCAGCTTCTCCTCCAGCCAGCGCTTGCCCGGCACGTCGAGGTAGTTGTCCGGCTCGTCGAGCAGCAGCACCTCCTCCGGGCCGCGCAGCAGCGACTCCAGGACGAGCCGCTTCTGCTCGCCGCCGGAGAGCGTGCGCACCTGCCGGAACTGCGCCTTCTCGTACGGAACGCCGAGCGCGGCCATCGTGCACATGTCCCAGACCGTCTCGGCCTCGTACCCACGCGCCTCCGCCCAGTCGCTCAGTGCCTGCGCGTACGCCATCTGCGCGGCCTCGTCGTCGACCGTCATGATCAGGTGCTCGGCCCGGTCCACCTCGGCCGCCGCCTCCCGGATCCTCGGCTGGGCCACCGAGACCAGCAGGTCACGGACCGTACGCTCGTCCCGCACCGAGCCCACGAACTGCGGCATCACACCGAGTCCGCCGCCCACGGTGACGGTCCCGCCGTGCGGCTGGAGCTCGCCGGAGATCATCCGAAGCAGGGTCGTCTTTCCGGCGCCGTTCGCCCCGACCAGGGCCACCACCGCACCCTCCCCCACCCGGAACGACGCGTCGCCGAGCAGGACCCGCCCGTCCGGCAGGTAGTACTCCAGGTGTGCGGCCTCTACATGTCCCATACGCGGATTGTCGCCCACTCCGTACGTCCGCCCACAACCGAATTAAGATGCGCGCCATGAGCTTTGGGCAAGGGGGACCCGCATGGGGCCCGGGGGACAACGGCAACGGCACACCGGACTGGGCGGCGCTCGCCGACGAGGCCGCGGCGCGCGGCCGCAAGAAGCGCTGGCTGCTGATCGGCGGCGGGGCGATCGCCACGGCCGCGGTGGTGGCCATCGTCGCGACCGCCATCGTGAGCACCGGTGACTCCAAGAACGGCGCCGACGGGAAGTCCGCGAGCGAGCTGCCCTCCGCGCAGACGCTGCCCAGCGGCACCGCCGAGCCGCAGCCGTCGTTCTCGTCGGTGGCGCCGCCGCCCCCGCCCAACCCGCACGACTTCATATCCAGCGCCAAGAAGGACAAGGCGCCGCTGAGCGCCGACACGCTCTTCCCCGGCAAGACGCTGAAGATGGGCGACCGCGCCTACACCAAGGGCGCCACCGCCCGGACCACCGACTGCGCCGCCGCGACCCGCGGCTCGCTCGGCTCGGCCCTCACGTCCAACGGCTGCGACCAGGTCATCCGGGCCACCTATATGAGGGACGGCGTCGCCGTGACCATAGGCGTGGCCACCTTCGAGACCGAGGCGAAGGCGCTGCGCGCCAAGCAGCAGGCGGGCATCGGCCTCGCCCCGCTCACCGGCGACGGGGTCTCCGGGTTCTGCGACGGCGGCCACGCGGTCTGCCGCAACCTCTCCAACTCGTACGGCCGGTACGCGTACTTCAGCATCAGCGGCTACACCGACGGCAAGAGCGTCACCAAGGGCGACAAGAACGCCTTCGCCGCGGGCGACGATCTGGCCGAATTCACCTTCCGCCAGATCGTCGCCCGCGGCGAGGCCCAGGCCCAGGCGGCCGCGACGGCACCGGGCGCCCCATAGGAGCGCGGGGCTGTGACAAGTGCGGCTCCGCCGCGATGAGGGTCCTCTGTTCGAGCGAAGCCGAGAACTTGGGGGAGCGACCCGCCACAGACGGCCCGCGGCCGAAGCGGAACCTCAGCCCCGACGGCGCTTGGCCGCGACCCTTGCGGCCGCGCCCGAGACAACCAGGAGCAGCGCCCCACCGCCCAGGGCGGGGGTGACCGAGGTACCGGTCGCGGCGAGATGGCCGCCGGATCCGCCGGTGGTCCCGGATGTGCCGCCCGTGGTGCCACCACCGGACGAGCCGGATGTACCGGACGTGCCACCAGAGGTGGACCCGCCCGAGGTGGACCCGCCCGAGGCGGAGCCCCCGGTGGAGCCGGACGTGCCGCCCGTCGTGGTGGTGCCACCCGTGGTTCCACCCGTAGTCCCGCCCGTCCCAGAACCCTCGGCCGCCGTCTCGAAGACCAGCTCAGCCGTGTTGTTCTTCTCGGTGGGGTCGATCGGCGCGGCCGTGATCCCGGCGCTCCCCTTGGCCGTCCCGGCCTTCTTGCCGAGCCGCACCTCGAACGTGAACGCGTCCCGCTCGTCCTCGGTCACGATGTAGCTGGTGAAGCACGTGTAGTCGACGCCGGGCTCGGACGGGAAGTCCGGCGGGTTCGGAGGGGCACAGTGGGCCGGCGCCTTGGTCACCTCCACACCGGCGGGGAAGTCGATCGCGAGGCCCGTGATGGACCGCTGGCGCCACAGCTCGTTCACCCACGCGGGCCCGAGGTTGCGGAACTCCACGGTCGCCTTCACGGTCTGGCCCGGCGCGCCCTTCACCCGGGTGCCGGTCACCGCGAAGTCGGCCTTGTTCGCGAAGATGAACTCGTCCTCGCCCAGCGGCTTCGGGTCGGGCGCACCCTCCGGCAGCCTGTTCAGCTTCAGCTCGGGGCCCTCGCCCTTGACCGCCTTGGCGTCGCCGCGCAGCTCCGCCCGGTTGGCCGGCGTGTCCGGGAGCGCGGCGGCGAAGAGCCACTCCTTGTACGCGATGTGACCCGCCGCCACATCCAGCTTCGACGACAGCTCGTAGGCCGCGCCCGCCTCGACGGCACCCGGCACGAAGCACAGGAGCCGGCGCTCGTACGAGTACCACTTGCTGTCGCCGTACTCGCAGTTGGAGAAGTGCTGCGTCAGGTCCAGGCCCCGGGTGGCCCGGATGGAGAGGATCACCCCGTCGGGGACGGCGGCCTTGCCCTTGTTGACCAGGGCGAACCGGCTGTGCAGCACGGTGTCCGCCTTGGACTGCTTCGGCATGTCGGTCCAGCCGAACGCCAACTGCGCCGCGTCACCCGGCGTTTCGGCGGCCCGCGCCGGGCCCGCGAGGCCCAGCGCGACCAGCCCCGCGACCAGCCCCGAGGCAGCGGCAAGAGAAGGGACGGATCTCATTTTCAGGACAGATCTCATGGTCACCCAGACCAGCGACCACCGAAGATGGTTGTCCTGCGCCCCCCAAGCGGCGCCCCCGTCAGCAGCAGCCCGCCCCCGCGTCGGCCCCCGGCAGCGTCCGCATGTTCCGCGCCTCGCGGCTGCGCGCGGCCAGCAACTCGTCGGCGGGGTAGCCGACTTCCTCCAGGGTGAGCCCGTGCGGCTTGACCACGTGCACCGACGAGTCCCGTACCGCCGCCGCCAGCACCTTGCCCGGCCACTCCACACCCCGGTGCCCGTCACCGACGTACAGCAGCGCGCCCACCAGCGAGCGGACCATGTTGTGGCAGAACGCGTCCGCCCGCACGGTCGCCGTGACGACGCCGTCCTCGCCCCGCACCCAGGACAGCTTCTGGAGCGTGCGGATGGTGGTGGCGCCCTCGCGCTTCTTGCAGTACGCCGCGAAGTCGTGCTCACCCAGCAGCGCGGCCGAGGCCGCGTTCATCGCGTCGACGTCCAACTCCCAGTCGTGCCAAAGCACATGGCCGCGCAGGAGCGGGTCGACGCCGCCGGGGTTGTCGGTCACCCGGTACGCGTACCGCCGCCAGATCGCGGAGAAGCGCGCGTTGAACCCGCCGGGGGCCTCCGCGACCCGCCAGATCCGGATGTCGTGCGGCAGTCGTCCCGCGAGGCGCCGCAGCAGCTTCTCGCGGTGCTCGGCCCAGACCTCCTCGGGCAGGTCGACATGGGCCACCTGCCCGCGCGCGTGCACGCCCGCGTCGGTGCGCCCGGCGACCGTCAGGGCGTACGTCTCGGACGCCCGCGTCACCGTGCGCAGCGCGCTCTCGATCTCGCCCTGGACCGTCCGCCGGCCGCTGGGCTGCTTGGCCCAGCCGGAGAAGTCCTTGCCGTCGTACGACAGGTCAAGACGCACCCGGACGCGGCCGGGCTCCACCTCATCACTCACGTAACTGATCCTCTCAGACCGGTCCTCCCGGACCGGCAGCAAAAGCGGGACGGGTCCGTCCCCCGAAGGGAACGGACCCGTCCGTCAGTCTGCGGAACGCTTACGCGTCCTTCGACTCCTCCGCCGGGGCGGCGTCCTCGACCTCGGTCGCCTCGGCGGCCTTGGCCTCGTCGGCCTCCTTGACGGCGCGCTTCGCAGCGGCCTCGGCCTCGGCGACGGTCGCCTTCTTGGCGATCTCGCCCTCGACCAGCTCGATCACGGCCATCGGCGCGTTGTCACCACGGCGGTTGCCGATCTTGGTGATACGGGTGTAACCACCCGGACGCTCCGAGAAGCGCGGCGCGATCTCGGTGAAGAGGGTGTGGACGATGCCCTTGTCGGTGATCGTCTGCAGCACCAGGCGACGGTTGTGGATGTCGCCCTTCTTCGCCTTGGTGATCAGGCGCTCGGCGACCGGACGCAGGCGGCGGGCCTTGGCCTCGGTCGTCGTGATGCGGCCGTGCTCGAACAGCGACTTCGCCAGGTTGGCGAGAAGCAGACGCTCGTGCGCGGCGCTGCCGCCCAGACGGGCACCCTTTGCGGGACGCGGCATGGTGTTTCTCCTAGTGTCTGCACCGGCCGTGTCAGGTACCGGTGTCAGTTACCGACCCGCTAGTGCGAGCCGGAAGTTTCTCTTAGTACTGCTCGGTCTCGACGAAACCGGCGTCCGCGTCGTCGTCGGCGCCGAAGGCGTCGGCGGCGGCGGTCGGGTCGAATCCGGGCGGGCTGTCCTTGAGGGCCAGGCCCATGCCGGCCAGCTTCGCCTTGACCTCGTCGATCGACTTCGCACCGAAGTTGCGGATGTCGAGCAGGTCGGCCTCGGAGCGCGCCACGAGCTCACCCACGGAGTGGATGCCCTCACGCTTGAGGCAGTTGTACGACCGAACGGTGAGCTCAAGCTCCTCGATCGGCAGGGCGAGATCAGCGGCGAGGGCGGCGTCCGTGGGGGACGGGCCCATGTCGATGCCCTCGGCGTCGATGTTGAGCTCGCGCGCCAGACCGAACAGCTCGACCAGGGTCTTACCGGCGGACGCCATGGCGTCACGCGGGCGCATGGCCTGCTTGGTCTCGACGTCGACGATCAGCTTGTCGAAGTCGGTGCGCTGCTCGACACGGGTCGCCTCGACCTTGTACGTGACCTTGAGCACCGGCGAGTAGATGGAGTCGACCGGGATACGGCCGATCTCCTGGCCCACCTGCTTGTTCTGCACGGCGGAGACGTAGCCGCGACCGCGCTCGACGGTCAGCTCCATCTCCAGCTTGCCCTTGCCGTTCAGCGTGGCGAGGACCAGGTCGGGGTTGTGCACCTCGACACCGGCCGGGGGCGCGATGTCGGCGGCGGTGACGAGACCCGGGCCCTGCTTGCGCAGGTACATCACGACCGGCTCGTCGTGCTCCGAGGAGACGACCAGCTGCTTGATGTTGAGGATGAGGTCGGTCACGTCCTCCTTGACGCCCGGCACGGTGGTGAACTCGTGCAGAACGCCGTCGATCCGGATGCTGGTGACAGCGGCGCCCGGAATCGAGGACAGGAGGGTGCGGCGCAGGGAGTTGCCGAGGGTGTAGCCGAAGCCCGGCTCCAGCGGCTCGATCACGAACCGCGAGCGGTACTCGTCGACGACCTCTTCGGTCAGCGAGGGACGCTGAGCGATAAGCATGTGTGTTCCTTCAGTCGTGGGCGCCCACTATTTGACGCCCTCGTGGTGGTACGTACTGCAAGGGTACGGGCGGCACGCCTCCGAAGAGCCGTACCGCCCGAAACCTCAGTCCAGCAGCCGTGCGTCAGACGCGGCGGCGCGGTTCACCTCCGCTTGCGCGGAGAGGGCGCCGCCCCGGATCAGACGCGGCGGCGCTTGGGCGGACGGCAGCCGTTGTGCGGCGTCGGGGTGACGTCCTGGATCGAGCCGACCTCAAGGCCAGTGGCCTGGAGGGAGCGGATCGCGGTCTCGCGGCCGGAGCCCGGACCCTTGACGAAGACGTCAACCTTGCGCATGCCGTGCTCCTGCGCGCGGCGGGCAGCCGACTCGGCGGCCATCTGCGCGGCGAACGGAGTCGACTTGCGGGAGCCCTTGAAGCCGACGTGGCCGGCGGACGCCCAGGAGATCACGTTGCCCGAGGGGTCCGTGATCGAGACGATGGTGTTGTTGAACGTGCTCTTGATGTGGGCGTGCCCGTGAGCGACGTTCTTCTTTTCCTTGCGGCGCACCTTCTTGGCAGCGCCCTGACGACCCTTGGGGGGCATCTAAATCTCCTACGGGAGGTGGTCGGTCCTACAGCGAAGACCGCTGAGTAAGCGTCCGGCTGAGGACTACTTCTTGCCCGGCTTCTTCTTACCGGCGATCGCGCGACGCGGGCCCTTGCGGGTACGGGCGTTCGTGCTGGTGCGCTGGCCGTGGACCGGAAGGCCACGACGGTGACGCAGACCCTGGTAGCAGCCGATCTCGACCTTGCGGCGGATGTCGGCCTGGATCTCGCGGCGGAGGTCACCCTCGGTGCGGAGGTTGGCGTCCACGTACTCGCGGATCTTGACCAGGTCCTCTTCGGCCAGGTCACGAACGCGGGTGTTCGGGTTCACGCCGGTGGAGTCGAGGATCTCCTTGGACCGGGTGCGCCCGATACCGAAGACGTAGGTGAGTGCGATCTCCACCCGCTTTTCGCGGGGGATGTCAACACCGGAAACGCGTGCCATTCAATGGCTCCTGTGTGTTCGGGGGTCTTCCGCAGAACCACTCCCGACCGCCGACCGTCTCTGCTGAGAGGTGGTACGTCCGGGTCCCCGGCCCCCGCCGGAGGTGTCGTCAACCGTGGAACACGGCCCGACGGGCTCTGCGTATGTACGTTTACGTGCGTCGCGCGAAGAACTGCGTAAATGCAGGTCGGTCGGCGTGCGTCAGCCCTGGCGCTGCTTGTGGCGCAGGTTGTCGCAGATGACCATGACCCGGCCGTGACGGCGGATCACCTTGCACTTGTCGCAGATCTTCTTGACGCTCGGCTTGACCTTCATGGGATTCAGGTTCTCCGGGTCGTGAGATCTACTTGTACCGGTAGACGATCCGCCCACGCGTCAGGTCGTACGGAGAGAGCTCCACCACGACCCGGTCATCCGGGAGGATACGGATGTAGTGCATCCGCATCTTGCCGCTGATGTGCGCGAGGACTTTGTGACCGTTCTGGAGTTCCACCTTGAACATGGCGTTCGGGAGGGACTCGATCACGGTGCCCTCGATTTCGATGGCACCTTGCTTCTTGGCCACGCTTCGCCTTTCGAATCGGCTACCTTGATCGACTCTCGCGCTCGTGTGCGGACACACGGGTACACCAGAGCCGACGCATCAGTCTACGTCAGGGCACCCGAAAAGACGAATCAGGGAAGCTTGCCCTCAACACTAGATCGTTAAGCGGACAGCACCGGACGGGACACCCCAGCGGGAAACTCTTCTCGACGCCGCTCTCCGACCGGCGGCTGGGCCCCGGGCTCAGCGCTCAGGCCAGCGGATCCGGCGCCGTCGTCACGCCGGCCCCTCCCCCTGCCGCCCTCGCGGGCTCGGCGCCGGCGCGCCTCACAGGCTTCGAGCGGCTGCGCCGGCCTCCGACCGGCGGCTGGGCCCCCGGCCCAGCGCTCAGGCCAGCGGATCCGGCGCCGTCGTCACGCCATACTCCGCCAGCTTCGCCTTGCCGCAGTCCGGGGAGGTCAGGACGATCGGGCCCGCCTCGGTCAGGGCGACCGAGTGCTCCCAGTGCGAGGACCAGGTCCCGTCGGTCGTGATGACCGTCCAGTCGTCCTCCAGCACCTCGGTGCGGGGCGTGCCCAGGGACACCATCGGCTCGATGGCCAGGCAGAAGCCGGGGATCAGCTTCGGGTTGTGGCGGCCGAGCAGGCGGCGCTTGTCCACGTAGTTCAGGAGGTGCGGGTCCATGTGCATCTCGGAGCCGATGCCGTGGCCGCCGTACTCCTCGATGATCCCGTACTTGCCCTTCGGCGGGCGCGGCTGGCGCCGGATGTAGCCCTCGATCGCCCGGGAGACGTCCACCAGGCGGTTGCCCTTCTTCACCGCCGCGATGCCGGCCCACATCGACTCCTCGGTCACCCGGGAGAGCTCGATCAGCTCCGGAGCGTGACCGGAGCCCACGAAGGCCGTGAAGGCCGCGTCGCCGTGCCAGCCGTCGATGATCGCGCCCGCGTCGATGGAGATGACGTCGCCGTCCTTCAGCACGGTCTTCTCGTCCGGGATGCCGTGGACGACGACCTCGTTGACCGAGGTGCAGATGGTGGCGGGGAACCCGCCGTACCCCAGGAAGTTCGACTTGGCGCCGTGCTCGGCGATCACCTTGCGGGCGACCTCGTCCAGGTCCTTCGTCGTGGCGCCGGGCACCGCGGCCTCGCGGGTCGCCGCGTGGATGGCGGCGACGACCAACCCCGCCTCGCGCATCTTCGCGATCTGCTCGGGGGTCTTGATCTCCACCATGGCGACTGACGCCTTTCTGAACGAGTGCGGGGGAAGGAGGAACGGATACGGGGGTACGTCCACGATACGGCCACCCGGGCCCGGACACGGCAGCGGCCGCGGCGCCCGGAGGGGCACCGCGGCCGTTCAACTGCGTACCGGAAGTCAGGCCGTGTTCTCGGCCTTCAGGGCGTGCATCGCGCGCTCCGTGACCTCGTCGACCTTGCCGAGCGCCGAGATCGTGACGACCAGGCCCTGGGCCCGGTAGAAGTCGATGATCGGCTCGGTCTCGTTGTGGTAGACCTCAAGTCGCTTGCGGACCGTGTCCTCGGTGTCGTCGCCGCGCTGGTACAGCTCGCCGCCGCAGGTGTCGCAGACACCGTCGGTCTTCGGCGCGTTGTAGGTGACGTGGAAGACGTGGGCGGAGTCGGTCCGGCAGATGCGCCGGCCGGCGATCCGCTTCACGACCTCGTCCTCGGGCACTTCGAGGTCCAGGACGGCGTCGAGCCTCAGACCGTCCGCCTTCAGCGCCTCGTCGAGCGCCTCGGCCTGTACCACGTTGCGCGGGAATCCGTCGAGCAGGAAGCCGCCCTCGGCGTCCGCCTGGGCCATGCGGTCCCTGGCCATCCCGATGGTGACCTCGTCCGGCACCAGGTTGCCGGCGTCCATGTACGACTTGGCCTGCTTGCCCAAGTCCGTGCCCTGGCTGATGTTGGCACGGAAGAGGTCGCCCGTGGAGATGTGCGGGATCCCGAGGTTCTTGGCGAGGAACGCGGCCTGCGTTCCCTTGCCGGCACCGGGCGGCCCGACGAGGACGATTCGCATCAGCGGAGGAACCCTTCGTAATTGCGCTGCTGGAGCTGGCTCTCGATCTGCTTCACGGTCTCCAGACCCACACCCACGATGATGAGGATGCTTGTCCCGCCCAGCGGGAAGCTCTGGTTGGCCCCGAAGATCACCAACGCCATCGTCGGTACGAGCGCGATCAGTCCCAGATACAGCGACCCCGGCCAGGTGATCCGGTTGAGCACGTAGCTCAGGTACTCAGCAGTAGGTCGACCAGCCCGGATGCCCGGGATGAAGCCACCATACTTCTTCATGTTGTCAGCGACTTCCTCGGGGTTGAACGAGATCGCCACATAGAAGAAGGCGAAGAACACGATCAGGAGGAAGTAGGTGATGATGTAGTACGGGTGGTCGCCCTTGACGAAGTTGTCCTTGACCCAGGTCGCCCAGCCCGCGGTCGAGTTGGAGAACTGCACGACCAGCGCCGGGATATAGAGCAGCGACGACGCGAAGATGACGGGAATCACACCCGCCTGGTTGACCTTCAGCGGGATGTAGGTCGATGTACCGCCGTAGGAACGGCGGCCGATCATGCGCTTCGCGTACTGCACCGGGATGCGGCGCTGCGCCTGCTCCACGAAGACCACCAGGGCGACCATGACGAGGCCGACCAGGATGACGGTGCTGAACTCGATCCAGCCCTGCGCCAGGTGGCCCTGCTTCTTGATGGCCCACAGCGAGGTCGGGAAGCTGGAGGCGATCGAGATGAACATCAGGATCGACATGCCGTTGCCGATGCCGCGGTCGGTGATGAGCTCACCGAGCCACATGACGGCGGCGGTGCCGGCGGTCATGGTGACCACCATCGTGATGGTGGTGAAGATCGAGTGGTTCGGCACGATCTCGGTGGCGACCTGGCAGCCGCTGAACAGCGCGCCGTTGCGGGCGGTGGCCACCAGGCCGGTGCCCTGCAGGATCGCCAGCGCCACGGTCAGATAACGCGTGTACTGCGTGATCTTTGCCGTGCCGGCCTGACCCTCCTTCTTGAGGGCCTCCAGGCGCGGGATCACCACGGTCAGCAGCTGCAGAATGATGCTCGCCGTGATGTACGGCATGATGCCCAGCGCGAAGATCGTGATCTGCAGCAGCGCGCCGCCGCTGAACATGTTCACCAGGCCGAAAAGGCTGTTGCCCTGCTGGGCCTGGTCCACACAGATCTGCACGTTCTTGTAGCTCACACCGGGGATCGGGACGTGCGTCCCCATCCGGTAGAGCACGATGATGCCGAGCGTGAAGAGCAGCTTCTTGCGCAGGTCAGGCGTCTTGAACGCCTGGGCGAACGCGGTGAGCACGGTGCCTCCTGCGACCCCCGCGCTAGGTGCGTCAGAGGTGACGGTCTTGAGGATCGACGGATATGGATGAGTCAGAGGAACCGCACGGCATACCGCACGGAAACTTAGACAGTGCACGCCACCTTACCGGCGACCCTGCCCCCCTAGGAACGACCAACCGGGGATGCCCCATTTGAGAGGGCATCCCCGGTCGGATGTTCAGGCCAACGAGCTGTCTCAGACGAGCTCGGTGACGGTGCCGCCAGCGGCGGCAATCTTCTCCTTGGCGGAGCCGGAGACGGCGTCGACCGTCACCTGCAGCGCCACGGAGATCTCGCCCTGGCCCAGGACCTTGACGAGGCTGTTCTTGCGCACGGCACCCTTGGCGACCAGGTCGGCAACGGTGACTTCGCCACCCTCGGGGTAGAGGGCGCCGAGCTTGTCCAGGTTCACGACCTGGAACTCGGTGCGGAACGGGTTCTTGAAGCCCTTCAGCTTCGGAAGACGCATGTGGAGGGGCATCTGGCCACCCTCGAAGCGCTCCGGAACCTGGTAACGGGCCTTCGTACCCTTGGTACCACGGCCGGCCGTCTTACCCTTCGACGCCTCACCACGACCCACACGGGTCTTGGCGGTCTTGGCGCCCGGGGCGGGACGGAGGTCGTGGGCCTTGAGCGGCTTGTTCTCCGCCATATCAGTCGACCTCCTCAACCGTCACGAGGTGGCGGACGGTGTGCACCATTCCGCGGAACTCGGGGCGGTCCTCCTTGACAACCGTGTCGTTCAGGCGCTTGAGCCCGAGCGAACGCAGGGTGTCGCGGTGGTTCTGCTTGCTACCGATGTACGACTTCGTCTGCGTGATCTTGAGGCGAGCCATTACGCACCCGCCCCGGCACGCGCACGGAGCAGAGCCGCGGGGGCGACGTCCTCAAGGGGCAGACCGCGGCGGGCCGCGATCTCCTCGGGACGCTGCAGGCCCTTGAGGGCCGCCACGGTCGCGTGCACGATGTTGATCGCGTTGGACGAGCCAAGCGACTTCGACAGGATGTCGTGAACGCCGGCGCACTCCAGAACGGCGCGCACCGGGCCACCGGCGATAACACCGGTACCGGGGGAAGCCGGCTTCAGGAGCACGACGCCCGCGGCACGCTCGCCCGTGATCGGGTGAGGGATCGTGCCCTGGATGCGCGGAACCTTGAAGAAGTTCTTCTTGGCTTCCTCGACACCCTTGGCGATGGCCGCGGGAACTTCCTTGGCCTTGCCGTAACCGACACCTACAGTGCCGTCACCGTCGCCCACCACGACCAGCGCGGTGAAGCTGAAGCGGCGACCACCCTTGACAACCTTGGCGACGCGGTTGATCGCGACAACGCGCTCAACGTAAGCGGTCTTCTCGGCGGCAGCGCCACCGTCACGGCCCTTCCGGTCCCGCCGCTCGCCGCCACCGGCACCGCTTCCGCGGCGCTGGGGTCCAGCCATTGGATTTACCTCTCTCTGTTACGTCCGTTAGTCCCGGAACCGGGGCTTAGAACTTCAGCCCGGCTTCGCGGGCGGCGTCAGCCAGAGCGGCAATGCGCCCGGCGTACCTGTTGCCACCACGGTCGAACACGACGGCCTCGACACCGGCGGCCTTGGCGCGCTCGGCGACCAGGGCGCCGACCGACTTGGCCTGCGCGGACTTGTCGCCCTCGCCACCGCGGATCGAAGCGTCCAGGTTCGACGCCGACGCCAGGGTGTGACCCTTGATGTCGTCGATGACCTGAGCGGTGATACCGCGGTTGGAACGCGTCACGACGAGGCGCGGACGCTCCGCCGTACCCGACACGTGCTTGCGGATGCGGACGTGGCGGCGTGCCTTGGCCGCACGCTTGTAAGCGTCGCCCTTGGCGATCTTCACACCGTATGCCATGGCTTACTTACCAGCCTTTCCGACCTTGCGGCGGATGACCTCGCCGGCGTACTTGACGCCCTTGGCCTTGTACGGGTCGGGCTTCCGCAGCTTGCGGATGTTCGCCGCGACCTCGCCGACCTTCTGCTTGTCGATGCCCTCGACCGAGAACTTCGTGGGCGACTCGACCTTGAAGGTGATGCCTTCGGGAGCCTCGATGGTGATCGGGTGGCTGTATCCGAGCGCGAACTCCAGGTTGGAGCCCTTCGCCTGGACGCGGTAACCGACACCGCTGATCTCGAGCGCCTTGATGTATCCCTGGGTCACGCCGGTGATCATGTTCGCCACCAGCGTGCGGGACAGGCCGTGCAGGGCCTTGTTCTGACGCTCGTCGTTGGGACGGGTGACGTTGAGAACGCCGTCCTCGCCCTTAACAATCTCGATCGGCGCTGCAACGGTGTGCGTGAGGGTGCCCTTGGGGCCCTTCACGTTGACCGTGCGGCCGTCGATGGTGACGTCCACACCAGCGGGAACCTGGATGGGGAGCTTGCCGATTCGCGACATTAGCTTTTCCTCCGTTCCCGACTACCAGACGTAGGCGAGGACTTCCCCACCCACGCCCTTCTTGCCTGCCTGCTGACCGGTCAGGAGACCGTGGGACGTGGAGATGATCGCCACGCCCAGGCCACCGAGGACCTTCGGCAGGTTGGTGGACTTCGCGTACACACGCAGACCCGGCTTCGAGATCCGCTTGATGCCAGCGATCGAGCGCTCACGGTTCGGGCCGAACTTCAGCTCAAGGACGAGGTTCTTGCCGACCTCGGCGTCCTCGACCTTCCAGCCGGTGATGAAGCCCTCCTGCTGGAGGATCTCCGCGATGTGCGACTTGATCTTGCTGTGCGGCATCACGACGGAGTCGTGGTACGCCGAGTTCGCGTTACGCAGACGCGTGAGCATGTCTGCGATGGGGTCAGTCATGGTCATGAATTGGCCTTCGGCCTCTCTCGCCGGGGTTTCCTGTATGCGCCATCCCTCTCCCCACTC
The DNA here is from genome assembly GCF_042737755.1 of Streptomyces sp. NPDC059994. Lineage (NCBI taxonomy): Bacteria > Bacillati > Actinomycetota > Actinomycetes > Kitasatosporales > Streptomycetaceae > Streptomyces > Streptomyces sp. NPDC059994. Next base: position 45,263 of record NZ_JBHWUR010000034.1, on the reverse strand, counting down.
ATGGGCGGGACGGGTGCGGCACGGGGACCTACGGCGTAGTAAGTCGTCTGGGCGGCGGACGCCCAACCCTCCTAGCCTAAGCCATGGAGAGAGGGGCCTCCGCCCACCCTTTACTTACCGAGAGACTCCGGAAAAACCCGAAATTACGGGGTTTACCAGGAGCTCTTGGTCACGCCCGGCAGCTCGCCACGGTGAGCCATCTCACGGAGGCACACGCGGCACAGGCCGAACTTGCGGTACACGGAGTGCGGCCGGCCACAGCGCTGGCAGCGGTTGTACGCACGCACAGCGAACTTGGGCTTACGGGCAGCCTTCGCGATAAGAGCCTTCTTCGCCATCTCGCTTACGCCTCCTTGAACGGGAAGCCGAGGTGACGAAGGAGCGCGCGGCCCTCAGCGTCGTTGGTCGCCGTGGTGACCACGGTGATGTCCATACCCCGGGTACGGTCGATCTTGTCCTGGTCGATCTCGTGGAACATGACCTGCTCCGTGAGACCGAAGGTGTAGTTGCCACGGCCGTCGAACTGCTTCGGCGACAGACCACGGAAGTCACGGATACGCGGCAGCGCGAGCGACAGCGTACGGTCCAGGAACTCCCACATGCGGTCACCACGGAGGGTGACGTGGCAGCCGATCGGCTGACCCTCACGCAGCTTGAACTGCGCGATGGACTTCCGGGCCTTCGTCACGGCCGGCTTCTGGCCGGTGATCGTGGTCAGGTCGCGGATAGCGCCGTCGATCAGCTTGGAGTCGCGGGCGGCGTCGCCCACACCCATGTTGACGACGACCTTGACGAGGCCGGGGATCTGCATGACGTTCTCGTAGGAGAACTCCTCACGCAGCTTGCCCGCGATCTCCTCGCGGTACTTCGTCTTGAGACGCGGAGTGGTGGTGGTAGCCATCAGATGTCCTCACCCGTCCGCTTGGCAACGCGAACCTTGTTGCCCTCGTCGTCGAAGCGGTAACCGACACGCGTGACGACCTTGTTGCCGTCCTTCTCCACGACGAGCTGAACGTTGCTCACGTGGATCGGGGCCTCGGTCGTCACGATGCCGCCGGTCTGCGAACCGCGAGCGGTCTGGCCGGCCTTCGTGTGCTTCTTGACCCGGTTGACACCCTCGACCAGGACGCGGTCCTCGCGGGGGAAGGCCGCGATGACCTTGCCCTGCTTGCCCTTGTCCTTACCGGTGATGACCTGAACCAGGTCGCCCTTCTTGATCTTCATGCTTACAGCACCTCCGGCGCGAGCGAGATGATCTTCATGAACTTCTTCTCGCGCAGCTCCCGGCCCACCGGGCCGAAGATGCGGGTGCCGCGGGGGTCGCCATCGTTCTTGAGGATGACGGCCGCGTTCTCGTCGAAGCGGATGTACGAGCCGTCCTGACGACGACGCTCCTTGACGGTGCGCACGACGACAGCCTTGACGACGTCGCCCTTCTTCACGTTGCCACCGGGGATCGCGTCCTTGACGGTGGCGACAATGACGTCACCGATACCCGCGTAGCGGCGACCGGAGCCACCGAGAACACGGATGCAAAGGATCTCCTTGGCACCAGTGTTGTCGGCGACACGCAGTCGCGACTCCTGCTGGATCACGTCTATCTCCTGATCGTCTGCCGGTTCCCGGCCGGGGCTTGATCTCTCAAGCCCCGACCGAGCCTGGCGGAACTCATCCTGAGCAAAAGCTCAGGAAATTACTTGGCCTTCTCGAGGATCTCGACGATGCGCCAGCGCTTCGTCGCCGACAGCGGACGCGTCTCCATGATGAGGACGCGGTCGCCGACGCCGGCAGCGTTCTGCTCGTCGTGCGCCTTGAGCTTGTTCGTACGGCGGATGACCTTGCCGTACAGCGCGTGCTTCACACGGTCCTCGACAGCGACGACGACGGTCTTGTCCATCTTGTCGCTGACGACGAGACCCTCACGGGTCTTGCGGAAACCGCGCTGCTCAGTCGTCTCAGTCACATTCTTCTCGCTCATCAGGCGCTCTCCACCGTCTCGATGCCCAGCTCGCGCTCGCGCATCAGGGTGTAGATCCGGGCGATGTCCTTACGGACGGACTTGAGCCGACCGTGGTTCTCGAGCTGACCGGTCGCCGCCTGGAAGCGGAGGTTGAACAGCTCTTCCTTGGCCTCGCTGAGCTTGGCAACAAGCTCCTCGTTGCCCAGCTCGCGCAGCTCGGACGCCTTGGTTCCGGCCGACATCACGCCTCACCTGCCTCGCGCCGAACGATGCGGCACTTCATCGGGAGCTTGTGAGCAGCGCGGGTGAGCGCCTCACGAGCAATCTTCTCGTTCGGGTAGGACAGCTCGAACATCACCCGGCCCGGGTGAACGTTCGCGACCCACCACTCCGGAGAACCCTTACCGGAACCCATGCGGGTCTCGGCAGGCTTCTTCGTCAGGGGGCGGTCCGGGTAGATGTTGATCCAGACCTTGCCGCCACGCTTGATGTGGCGGGTCATCGCGATACGAGCCGCCTCGATCTGGCGGTTGGTCACGTACGCCGGCGTGAGGGCCTGGATGCCGTACTCGCCGAACGCAACCGTCGTACCACCCTTGGCCATACCGCGGCGCTTGGGGTGGTGCTGCTTGCGGTGCTTGACCCTACGGGGGATCAGCATTTCGGTCAGGCCTCCGTTCCGGTGCTCTCAGCCGGAGCGGCAGCGGCGGGAGCCTCGGCCTTGGGGGCCTCGGCAGCCGGCGCAGCCTGCTGCGGCTTGCGGCCGCGACCGCCACGCTCGCCGCCACGACCACCGCGGCCACCGGCCGGACGGTCGTTGGCGCCACCACGGGCCGGGCGGTTACCCGCACGGGCCGCTGCGTTCTCGGCGCGGACCTCGGCGATGTTCTTGACATCGCCCTTGTAGATCCAGACCTTCACGCCGATGCGGCCGAAGGTCGTCTTGGCCTCGAAGAAGCCGTAGTCCACGTTCGCGCGGAGCGTGTGCAGGGGCACACGGCCCTCGCGGTAGAACTCCGAGCGGGACATCTCGGCGCCGCCGAGGCGGCCGCCGCACTGGATCTTGATGCCCTTGGCGCCGGCCTTCATCGTGCCCTGCATGCTCTTACGCATGGCGCGACGGAAGGAGACGCGGGAGGAGAGCTGCTCGGCAACGGCCTGGGCGACCAGCTGAGCGTCCATCTCGGGGTTCTTGACCTCGAGGATGTTCAGCTGGACCTGCTTGCCCGTGAGCTTCTCGAGGTCGCCGCGGATGCGGTCGGCCTCGGCGCCACGGCGGCCGATGACGATGCCCGGACGAGCGGTGTGGATGTCCACACGCACGCGGTCACGGGTGCGCTCGATCTCAACCTTCGAGATGCCGGCGCGCTCCATGCCGGACGTCATCATCCGACGGATGGCGACGTCTTCCTTGACGTAGTCCTTGTACAGCTTGTCGGCGTACCAACGGGACTTGAAGTCCGTGGTAATGCCGAGCCGGAACCCGTGCGGGTTTACCTTCTGGCCCATTACCGGGTTCCTTCCTTGCTGCTGACGACCACGGTGATGTGGCTGGTCCGCTTACGGATCCGGTAGGCACGGCCCTGAGCACGCGGACGGAACCGCTTCAGGGTCGGGCCCTCGTCCACGTACGCCTCGCTGATGACCAGCGAAGAGGCGTCGGTGTGGTCGTAGTTGTGTGCAGCGTTGGCAATGGCACTGTCCAGCACCTTGCCAACCGGCACGCTCGCGGCCTGCGGGGCGAAGCGCAGGACCGCCTGAGCCTCCGTGGCATCCATGCCACGGATGAGGTCCACCACTCGGCGGGCCTTCATGGGCGTGACGCGGATGTACCGCGCCTGGGCCCTGGCTTCCATGGTTGTCCCTTCGGTGTAAGTCATAGTCAGTCACCCCGCGTTAGCGGCGCTTCGACTTCCGGTCGTCCTTGACGTGGCCGCGGAAGGTGCGAGTCGGCGAGAACTCGCCGAGCTTGTGGCCGACCATCGACTCGGTGACGAACACCGGGACGTGGGTCTTGCCGTTGTGCACCGCGATGGTGTGACCCAGCATGCTGGGGATGATCATCGAGCGACGGGACCAGGTCTTGATGACGTTCTTGGTGCCTGCCTCGTTCTGTACGTCCACCTTCTTGATGAGGTGTCCGTCGACGAAGGGCCCCTTCTTGAGACTGCGCGGCATCTAAACCCGCTCCTAGCGCTTCTTGTTCGTCTTGCGGCGGCGGACGATGTACTTGCTCGATGCCTTCTTCGGCGAGCGAGTACGACCCTCCTTCTGACCCCACGGCGAGACCGGGTGGCGACCACCGGAAGTCTTGCCTTCACCACCACCGTGCGGGTGGTCAACCGGGTTCATCGCGACACCGCGGACGGTCGGGCGGACGCCCTTCCAGCGCATACGGCCGGCCTTGCCCCAGTTGATGTTCGACTGCTCGGCGTTGCCGACCTCACCGATGGTGGCGCGGCAGCGGGCGTCGACCAGGCGAATCTCGCCGGACGGCATACGAAGGTGGGCCATCGTGCCCTCCTTCGCCAGCAGCTGCACGGAGGCACCCGCGGAACGGGCGAACTTCGCGCCGCCGCCGGGCCGCAGCTCGATGGCGTGGATGGTCGTACCGACCGGGATGTTGCGCAGCGCCAGGTTGTTACCGGGCTTGATGTCGGCGGCCGGGCCGTTCTCGACACGGTCGCCCTGGCTCAGGCCACGGGGGGCGATGATGTAGCGCTTCTCGCCGTCCGCGTAGTGCAGGAGCGCGATGCGCGCGGTGCGGTTGGGGTCGTACTCGATGTGAGCGACCTTCGCCGGCACGCCGTCCTTGTCGTGACGACGGAAGTCGATCACTCGGTAGGCGCGCTTGTGGCCACCGCCCTGGTGGCGGACGGTCACACGACCGGTGTTGTTACGGCCGCCCTTGCTGTGCAGGGGGCGGACCAGCGACTTCTCCGGCGTGGACCGCGTGATCTCGACAAAGTCGGCGACGCTGGAGCCACGACGGCCCGGAGTCGTCGGCTTGTACTTGCGGATACCCATTTCTCAGTCCTCGTCCGATATTCGGACCAGGGCGCTCCGTTAGGAGGCCTGGCCGAAGATGTCGATACGGTCGCCCTCAGCAAGGGTCACGATGGCGCGCTTGGTGTCGGCACGCTTGCCGAAACCGGTCTTCGTGCGCTTGCGCTTGCCCTGGCGGTTGATCGTGTTGACCCCGATGACCTTGACCGAGAAGACCGCCTCGACGGCCTGCTTGATCTGGGTCTTGTTGGAGCCCGGCTTCACGATGAACGTGTACTTGTTCTCGTCCAGCAGCGCGTAGCTCTTCTCGGAGACGACCGGCTTGATCAGCAGGTCGCGCGGGTCCGAGAAAGTCTTGCTGGTAACGGTCGCCTCACTCATCAGGCGTCGCTCCCTTCGGTCTCAGCGGTCTGGGGGCCAGACACGAAGGACTCGAAAGCGGCCTGGGTGAAGACCACGTCGTCGGAGACGATCACGTCGTACGTGTTCAGCTGGCCCGGCTCCAGGATGTGCACCTGGGGCAGGTTGCGAGCGGACAGCCACGCGGCCTCGTCGGCGCGGTCGACGACCAGGAGCAGGTTCTTGCGCTCCGAGATCTTGCCGAACAGCGTCTTGGCGGCCTTGGTGGAAACCGCACCCTCGACCACGCCGGTGACGACGTGGATGCGGGAGTGGCGCGCCCGGTCGGAGAGGGCACCGCGCAGGGCGGCGGCCTTCATCTTCTTGGGGGTGCGCTGCGAGTAGTCACGCGGCTGCGGGCCGTGGACGACGCCACCGCCGGCGAACTGCGGCGCACGGGTCGAACCCTGACGGGCGCGGCCGGTGCCCTTCTGGCGGTAGGGCTTCCTGCCACCACCACGGACTTCGCCGCGGGTCTTGGTCTTGTGCGTGCCCTGGCGGGCAGCCGCGAGCTGAGCGACGACGACCTGGTGGATCAGCGGAACGCTGGTCTTCGCGTCGAAGATCTCCGCGGGGAGCTCGACGGTCCCGGCCTTGTCGCCAGCCGGCGAAAGGATGTCAATGGTGCTCATCGGTTCCTCAAACCCCCTTGGCCGCAGTACGGACCAGGACGAGGCCACCGTTGGGGCCGGGGACGGCGCCCTTGATGAGCAGCAGACCCTTCTCGGCGTCAACGGCGTGGACGGTCAGGTTCTGGGTGGTCACACGCTCGTTGCCCATGCGACCCGCCATGCGGAGGCCCTTGAACACACGGCCAGGGGTGGCGCAGCCACCGATGGAACCGGGCGAGCGGTGCTTGCGCTGGGTGCCGTGACCGGCGCCCAGGCCCTTGAAGTTGTGACGCTTCATGACACCGGCGAAGCCCTTGCCCTTGCTCTTGCCCGTGACGTCAACCTTGACGCCGGACTCGAACACCTCGGCAGTGATCTCCTGGCCCAGCGTGTACTCGCTGGCGTCAGGGGTGCGGAGCTCCACCAGGTGGCGGCGCGGGGTCACGTCGGCCTTGGCGAAGTGGCCCTTGAGGGGCTTGTTCACCTTGCGCGGGTCGATCTCGCCGAAGGCGATCTGGACCGACTCGTAGCCGTCGACGTCGTTCGTGCGAACCTGCGTCACGACGCACGGCCCGGCCTTGACGACGGTGACCGGAACAACGCGGTTGTTCTCGTCCCACACCTGCGTCATGCCGAGCTTCTCGCCCAGGACGCCCTTGATGTTCTTGCTCATCTCGGCCCGTCCCTTCAGAGCTTGATCTCGATGTCGACACCGGCCGGCAGGTCGAGACGCATCAGCGAGTCAACCGTCTTCGGCGTGGGGTCGAGGATGTCGATGAGGCGCTTGTGGGTGCGCATCTCGAAGTGCTCGCGAGAGTCCTTGTACTTGTGCGGCGACTTGATGACGCAGTACACGTTCTTCTCAGTGGGCAGCGGCACCGGGCCCGCGACCGACGCACCAGTGCGGGTCACCGTCTCGACGATCTTCTTCGCCGAGGAGTCGATGACCTCGTGGTCGTAGGCCTTGAGCCGGATGCGGATCTTCTGTCCCGCCATGGCTACCTAGTAGTCCTTTGTCTCGTAACGCTCTGGAACCCGGGGGTTCTACCGACTCTGTCTCCGACCCACGCGGTCGGGCGTGTCGCACTCCCTCTACGCAGAAATCCCATAAGGATTTCCCAACCAAGGGGATGCGGGCCGTGAGACCGCGCTGTGCTCAATGAAGAGCGTGCCCAATGAAGAGCAGTCGGGGGCAGAACACCCACCGGGCGCCTGGTCGGAGCCCCGCTGACACTTCCCGAAAGATTCCCGTACGTCCGCCCCAGCGCTGCCGCAGGCGACAGATAAGGCGACGAGTACTGTGGGACTCGCTTCCGGTCCTCCCGGCGGGAGGCGCGCAGCATCGGCACTCAACCGAGCAACCCCGACAGTCTGCCACACGGGGCGGTGGCCTGGCCAATCGAGCCGAGGATCGTACCCCACGTCACATGGGGGCATGCACGGGGCGGGCGCCGCGGGCCGCCGAGCGGCTCACCGGGGAGGACAGGGATCTCGCCCCAGCCGCCGCGGGCACGATCATCAGTCCGGCGCAGAGGCAAGGAAGGCATCGGCTTCCGGCTGAACGTACGGGGACAGGCCGGTCAGCATGCCGAGAATCTCCCTCAGCTCGCGCGCCGACTCCGGCATCGCCTGCCACAGCGACGGCTTCCGCGTCAGCACCGCCGACAGCAGATCGTCGTCAAAGAAGCCGCCGGCCGCCTGATTCGGCGCCGTGTCACGCAGAACCTCCAGGGCCGGCAGCAGAAGCCAGGGGAGCCCGACGTCCTGCCCGATCAGGCGGCGCAGCTCGTCCGCGTCGAGAGACCCGACCGGTCGGCGGCGGAGGCTGTGCACGGCCCTGACGAGACCGGTGGCGCCCTCCGGAGGATCCGGCCACCGATTGCCTTCCAGCTCCTCCAGCGACTTGTTGCGGTCGAACGGCTTGGCCACAAGTATTCCTCTCGAAGCGTCATCGGTGACCGATGGAATGGAGGAACCCATTCAGACAGTCAAGTATCTGGGTGGTTTCCTTGTGCTTGCTCAGCAGGACTTCGAGACCGCGCGGGGTCATCCCCTCAGACGGCCTCCTTATCTCGTCCTCCAGTACCCGCCGTACGCTGTCGAGCCCGTTCCTTGCCTGCTTCAAGTCGGCTATCTGATCGAAAGGCGTGCCGTCCGCCTTTCGGGCCACTACTTCACCTTGTGATTCCCGCCGAGCAGCGTCGTAGTGATTGTGGTTCGGTTCGGAATTAATGTCTCCGACCAGGTCCCTCTTTAGGTTTTCAAGTTCCTGATCGCCTTCATGGAGTCCTCGCGCAGCCCCAGCTCACGGCAGGGGCTGAGGCCCCACACCTCCCCGCATGGGCCTACTGGCCTCCCGCAAGGTAGACGCGGCTCTTCACGAGCGACGCCTCAGTCGCCAGAAATTCAGCGCCCTGCTCCGCGGCCGCGCCAGAGATCGCCACAGCGAGGCGTCCGTCCGCCGTCCGCGTCAGCGAGAAGTCGTGGTGCGCCTGCCCCGTCCACCCCGAGATCCGCAGCTCAGTCACGCCAACGAATTGCACATAGAACTCGAACGTATTGAACTCTGCGTCCAGCCATTCCTCACGGGGGTTCGCGGGAAGCTTCCGCGTCTCGAATCCCAAGGTCACGGATTCGAGACGTTCATCCACGTGAAAATAGAAGAGGTCGCACGCATTCAGCCCCGGGGGGACCTCGTAGAGTTCCCTCACCGCACCGGGAACCGTCAGGAATTCAGTCCAGTCAGACACGCTCGAAGAAGACTTTCTCATAGGTCGCGGGTACGGATTCATATCGGATCGCATCAATCCTGCGGGCATACCGATGAGCGCCCCCATCGGACCCGTCGCCGTCCGGCGTGAAGACGCTGACATGCCCGGCAACAAGGGACGCACTGCTGTCGAACGTCAGATCGACTCCATCGCCGACAACCGCCACACCCAGGCGGTGCCGCTCCAGCGGACGGAGTTCGACGCGCGCGACCGCCGGGGGTTCCCAGTGCGACAGAACGAGGTCTTCGACCGCGAGGAACTGGACATGGCACTGCACCGCGCGTCCGCTGCCACGCTCCCACCCGTCCGGGAGCCGATCCGGTCCGGGCAGGTCCAGCCGGAGCGTCACGGTCGGACCGCGCCGATCGAGATGGACCGAGCGCACCCGTACATCCACAAGATCCGGAACGGCTTGGTAGAACGGCGTGAACACCTCGGGGTTTACCAGAGAATCAGCCCAGGTCAACGAAATCAGCCCCGGTCGTAGTAGTAATGTTCGTCCGCGCCGGGAATCTGCCCGTTCCGCGTGTCGTCGTACGGGCGCACATGCACATGTGGACCTTGATATCCAGGCGTGCCGGGTTCTTGATGTCCGAACCAGTGGTCCTGATAGACGACGATATCCCCGTTGGGCGTCTCATACCATTCCTGTCGATAGAAGATCGGCTTATGGTCTGCCCCCATCAACTGCTTCCCGCCTTGCCATTCCGGAGTGGTGGCCGGAATGTAATCATTGACATCGAACGGCTCGGCGCCTTCCGGTATACCAGCATCCCGCAGCGCCTTGGCCTTCGCCTCCTCCCTCCCGCGCCCGACCCTCTTCGGCTTCGTGCACTCCTCGGGAGCGAGCCCGAGTGGATCGGCCCAGCGGTGCGGGTTGTGGACATATGCCGCCGGATTGGGGGTGGGCGCCAGGCCGAGCGGGTCCGAGGACAGATACCGCCCCGCCTCAGGGTCGTAGTACCGGAAATAGTTGTAGTGCAACCCCGTCTCCGGGTCGAAATACTGGCCCGGGAACCGCAGCGGGGTATAGGCGGTCGCGTCCGACGTCCACGTCGTCGTGCCCCACAGGGTCGACCTCGTGCGCCACGCGATCTCGCCGCGCTCGTCGATCAGTTCGCTCGGCGTGCCCACCAGGTCCGTGGCGATGGCGAAGAAGCGTTCGTCGATCGCCTCCTGGGGCGCCTCGGCTGCGCCGATGCGTTCCGTCTGGGCCAGTGGGCGCAACCCGTCGTGGTCCCAGGTCAGCGTGACCGGGTTCGGCGCCCCCGGCCCCGTCGTGGTCTGTTCGCACAGGGTCGAGCCGTCCCAGGTGAAGAGAACCCGCTCCCCCGCCGCCGACTCCTTCGCGACGCGGCGGCCCAGCGGGTCGTACCGGTAGTGCCAGACCGTGCCGTCGGGCGTCGTCACAGACGTGAGGCGGTCCTCGGCGTCCCACGCGTACCGCCAGGTGTCCGGCTTGCGGGACAGCCGCGTCCTGCGGCGCAGCACCACCCGGCCCTGCGCGTCGTGCTCGTAGCGGACACCCCCGGCCCGTGTGATGCGGGTGCCCGCGTACGCGCGCGTCCCCGTCGCCTCCTGCCCCGGATGCGTCGTCGGCCAGCTCGCCTCCGTCTGGTTGCCCGCCTCGTCGTACGCGTACCGCTCCGTCCAGTCCTGGGCGTGGACCGCCGTCACCCGGCCCGCCGCGTCGAGGTCGAAGCGACGCGGGCCCGACAACTGGTCATCGACCGCGACCAGGTTGCCGTCGTGGCGATACTCGTACGCCCGGTGCTGGACCCGCCGGCCGCCCGCGCCCGTCACCGACTGCTCCGTCAGCCGGCCCAGCGCGTCGAACACGTGCGAGAGCTCGACCGTGCCGCCCACCCCACGGCCCACCTCCCGCCCCGCCTCGTCGTACGAGAAGGACAGCCTGCGCCCCGACGTCGTCAGCTCGCTCCGGCGCCCCGCCGCGTCGTACGTCCATGAGCTGGCAGCACCCCCGGGCGTCGTACGGCCCGAACGTCGACCCAACTCGTCGTACGAGAAGGCGAGCCGTCGGCCGTTCACCGTCTCGGCCTTGAGGCGGCCCGCCCGGTCCCGCAGCCAGGACACCGTCGCGTCCGGGTTCTCCGCGCGGGCCAGCTGGTCGGAGAGGTCGTACTCGAAGGTGGTGACCACTCCGGCCGCGTCCTCGCGGACCACCTGGTCCAGCTCGTTCCGCTCGTACCGGATGGTCTCGCCCAGCCCGTTCGTACGGGCCACCAGCGCGCCGACCTCGTCGTACGCGTAACCCAGCACCCGGCCGTCGAAGTCCGTCTCGGAGACCAGCCGCCCGGCCGGGTCGTACAGGTAACTCCACCTCAAACCCTGCGGGTTGGCGACCCCCACCAGCCGCAGCTCCGTGTCGTGCGTGAACTCGTACCGCACGTCGTCCGGCCCCGTCCGCGCCGCGAGAAGGTCGAAGTGCGTGTACTCGTACGTGGTCACCGCGCCCAGTGCGTCCACGTGCCGGAGGCAGTTGCCCTCACCGTCGTACGCCCAGCTCTGCGCCGTGCCGTCCGGCTCCACGCGTCGGGCGATCCGGCCCTCGGGCGTCCACTCCAGCCGGGTCACCGCACCCAGCGGATCCGTGACGGCCACCGGGCGGCCGAAGGCGTCGCGCGAGCAGCTCGTGATAGCTCCGAGCGGATCGACCACCTCGACCGGCAGGCCCGTCGCGTCGCACCGGACCCGCGTCACCCGCCCCAGCCCGTCCGCCACCGAAGCGAGGTGACCCGCCTCGGTGAACGTGAAGCGAGTCGTCACGCCTGCCGGGTCGGTCACCGACGTGCGGTTGCCGCGCTCGTCATACGTGTGGCGCCACTCCGTCCGGTCGGGCGCGACCACCGAGACCGGCAGGTCCAGCTCGTTGTACGCGACCGAGGAGCCCCGCCCGTCCGGCCGTGTCACCCCCACCGAATTGCCCCGCTCGTCGTAGGCGAGGCGCGTCACCCGCCCCAGCGCGTCCGTCCGGGACAGCAGCCGGTGGTGCCGGTCCCACTCCGAGCGCGTCACCGCCCCGGTCGGGCCGGTCTCCTCGACGATCTGCAACCGCTCGTTCACCACATAGCGGGTCACGGCTCCGAGCGAGTCGGTGGCCGTCGCCGCCCGCAGGCCCGTCGCCGGGTCCGGCTCCTCGTAACGGAAGGCGTACCGCAGATGGCCCGCCTCGCCCGTCTCGAAGACGCAGCGGTCCCGGTCGTCGTACTCGTACCGGTACGAGCTGTCGTTCCGGTCGGTCCACGACGTGAGGCGGCCACGCTCGTCGTACGAGAAGCGCAACGGCAGGCCGGACGAGTCCACCACTTCTGTGAGCTGCCCGTGCGTGTAGCCGTAGCGGATCAGCTCGCCCGCCCCGGCGAGGGCGACAACGGTGATCCGACCGTCCACAGTGGTGAGTTCGAGGCGGTAGCCGCCGCAGTGGGAGATCGAAGCCGGGGCGCCGTCCGCGTCGTACTCGAAGGTGACCCAGTTGCCGTTGCGGTCGTCGATCTGCACCAGTGGCGCGGTCCCGTCGATCCGCTCCAGGAAGTGCCGGACATGGCCGGTTTCCGGGTCCACGACCGTGTAGCCGCCGTCGGGCGTACGGTCGAGCGGCAGGCGCGGTCCGTGCTTCGGCATCACCGGCACCCCGGGCGCGGGGTGCGGGTACTCCAAGAGCTTCCCGTCCTCCGTCACGAAGATCACGCCCTCGGCGTCGATCTCCAAACGCTGGTCGGCGGTGCAGGCCCAGGACGGCCCGAGCCACCGCCCGCAGTCGTAGCCCGACTCCGTACGACGCAGGAAGAGCAGCGGCAGGGCACCTGCCAGCGAGACATCCGTCTCCGACAGGAAGACGCGTCCGGAGGCGACGTCCACGGGGTCGCCGCACTCCTTCTTGGCCTCGTCGGGCCGCGACCTGCCGTGCGGGTCGTTTTTCGCCGCCCGCCGGGCCGCGTTCACCCCGGCGCTCTCGGCACCTTCCTTCGCTCCCGCGCGAAGCGTCCCTTTGAGTAGCCCGCCACCCTTGCCCCCGATGAGTTCGGGCACCATCCGCCCCGCGAACTCGCTCGGGTCCTTCCTGGCCGCGTCCCTCATGTCGCTGAACGTGCGGTCTGGGTGGACGGCCGCCGACTCCAGACCGGCGAGGGTCATGTTGACGTGCTTGTAGTAGTCGGCCGGGTGCGTGAGGTTGTACGGGTCCATCGGGTCCAGGCCGCGTACGAAGTTCAGCAGGCCTCCGGTCCCCTTGGCGATGCCTCCGCCGAAGTGGGCCAGCTCGATGCCCTCGCCCACGACCGAGTCCATGACATCGGCCTTGGCGCGGGAGAGCGGCGGAGGCTCCTTCGGGGCGTGGGCGAGCGCCAGCGCCACGGCGGCCCTGGCCGTCTCGGCCGCCTCGTTGCGCTGCCGGCGGGCGTCGCGGAGGATTTCGGCGGCCCGTTCCCGCTGCCCCTTGCCCGGATCGCTGAACGGTGCGGGACGCGGCCCGGGGTCCTCCCCCACCTTCAGCTTGGCGTTGAAGGCGTCGGCCTTCTTGTTGTAGTCGTCGCGGGCGTCCTCCGAGGCCCTCTTGCTCTCCTTGTAAAGGAGGGCGGCTTCCTTGGCCCTGCCCTGGGCCCAGGTCACCGTGGAGGCGTACGCGTCCAGCGCCCCCGCCGCCTTCGCGCAGGCGTCCGCCGCGTGAAGCCAGTTCGTGGGATGCGTCGCGAACTTGGCCCGGAACGCGTCGCCCGCCTCACCCCTCCAGTGCGACGAGTCAAGGCTCCTCATGCCCTGGCCGACCCGTTCGAAGGCGCCCTTGAAGGTGGTGAGGTGCTTCGCGGTCCCACGGATCTTGTCCGGGTCGCCGTGCACCAGTTCGTTCGCTTCGTCGGTCTGGCCCAGCTGTTGCTCGGCGACGTCCGCGCCCATGCCGGAGGCGAAGTCGTCGGCCCAGTCCTCGACCTTGTCGGCGATTCCCTCGGCGCCGACGTATTCAAGGGCGTCACCGGCCGCGTGAGCCGCCCGGTCGACACCCTCCCCGACCTTCTTCTTGCTCCAGTCGATCCCGTGTTCGATCTTGCCGAGCCCGGAATTCGCCAGCTTCCCCCAGTCCGGCATCAGTCACGCCCCCAGTGCGCCCGGTCGACGACCTCCTGGTCCGGGTCGGTGACCTGCCGGGACACCTCATCCACTTCCGCACGCGTCCGCTCGTCGATGACGCCGAAGTCGTTCAGCTGGTCCATCACACCCGCCTGAACGTCGTACGCGGTGTTGTCCCAGGTCCGGTTGATGTCCTTCTGCGCCTGCTTGAACGAGTCGGCGCTGTAGTCCGCGCCGTCGAGCGGGGTCTGCGTCAGCAGATCGCCCCAGCCCTTCTTGACGACCTCCTCCTCGCTCAGGTTGGGATTGCCGTTGAGCGAGTTGGCCAGCACCTTGAAGCTGTCGCCGACGTAGTGCTCCTGCTCGTAGATGAGGCCCGCCGACAGGCCGACGCGGTGCGCGAAGCCGTTGCCCTCGTGGACGAGGCTGCGTATGCCCCACTCCCAGCGGTCACAGAACGCCTTGAACTCTGAGGTCAGCCCGGAGTGGCCGAGCTCCATGCCCGACAGGGCGAGCCCGGAGAAGCCCCGGCCGAGCGACCCCTCCCCCACCATCCCGATGTCCTTGAGCTCACCGAGCGTCTTGTTGATGCCGTCCGTGATCGAAGCGAGAGCGGCCTTCGGTGCCGCGAGGTCCGGGGTCTCGCCGCTCATGCCGACACCACGGCACTGTCCGGCACGATCCCGGCGACCGGCGGAAACACCGTGCCGTCGTCACTGCCCACGTCAAGGGCGACCCCGCCCGGCACACCGAGCGCGGGCACTGCCACGTCCAGCAGCCGCGCGCCGAGGATGCGCTGATACGCCCACTCCCGCGCGCCGTCCCCCCGCACAACCGCGAACCGCGCCAGCGCCGCCTCATCGGAGAAGGCACAGATCCACCGGACCCGACCCCGGTCCGCCGTCCAGAGACCACCGTCGATGAGTGGCACGAGCACTGCCGTACGCCGAAACGAACCCAGCTGTCTCTCGAACTGCGCTATGTCGGCACCCACCCGGCAACCGTACTGAGGCCCCTTTGGCCACAGCATGAGTACCCCTACTCGGACAGCTTGTACGGGGTGAAAGTGGCCGGGAAGGTGCGGTCGGGCCGATCCTCACCGGGTCGCGGACGGCCACGACCCGGTTGCTCACGGGGTGGCTGTCCGCGACCCGGTGCTCCGCGACATCAAAGGCTTTTCAATCCGGAGGGAAAACACCCTTCCCAACCCCTCCAGCCTCCCATCACCCACACGGGTGATCTGCGCCAACTGGACTGGATTCCGGGAGGGTTGAGCGGCATATGCTCGCCGCGACCGAGCAACAACTGCGGACATGCGTCGGCCCCCGGCCGGGACTAGCGATCCCGATCGAGGGCCTAACCACCAAGGAAGTAGCACCTTCCCGATGGCTCTTCAGCACCTTAGCGCGCCCTCGCGCGCCACGTCCCCCGTTCCCGGCGGCACCCCTCGTTCAGGTGTCATCCACGTCAACACCCGGCACACCAGCCGCTACACCGTCGTCGGCAACCACCTCGCCCAGCACCGCGAGCTCTCCCTCGTCGCGATCGGCCTCGCCGTCCACATCCAGTCGCTGCCCGCAGGCGCCCGCATCAGCATCAAGACGCTGGCGGACCGCTTCCCGGAGGGCGAGACGCGCATCGCGGCGGCCCTGCGGGAGTTAGAGGCATACGGGTACCTGGAGCGGACCCGCGAACGCCTGCCCAGCGGGCGGGTCGTGACGCGGACTGTGTCGTACAACCAGCCGGGAGTCCGAGCGGAAGCCGCCGCGCCTCCCACCCCGGAAGTCTCGAAGGCTCTGGCCCACGCCATCCCGGAGTCAGACGTCCCCCCGACCCCGGCTCCACCGGCCGGCGCGGCCGCCACCCTTCTTCCTCAACTCCCCCACGCGGGAGCCGACTTACTGGCAGACCTCCGCCGCCACGACCCCCGCCTCCTGCTCTCCGAACGGGACGTCCACCGCCTCGCGCCCGCCGTCGCGGCCTGGCTGGAACGCGGGGCCGCGCCCGAGGCGGTAACCCGCACCCTGACGGCGAACCTCCCGGAGTCCCTGCACCACCCGACCGCCCTGCTCGCACACCGCCTGACCACACTGCTGCCGCCACCCCTCCCCGTACCCCCGGCAATGGCACGTCCGCGCCCCCTCCAGACGTGCGAGGACTGCGACCGGGCCTTCCGCGACACCGGCCCCGGCCGCTGCCGCGACTGCCGAACCGCCCCCTCGGAGGCCGCCTAGCATGAACGTGACGACCCTTGCCCCCGGGCACAGACGAGGAGCGCACGCCATGAGCATCGCCCCGGACGACGCACAGCAGGCCACCTCTCCCCTGTACCGGGCCATGCGGGAATTCCTTCAGTCGATGGACGACACCATTCCCGGCAAATTCGAGATCACCAAGGAAGGGATCGTCCACGACATGATGTCCCCGAGCCGGCCTCACGAGCTGACCGCTCTACGCCTGCGGAAACGGCTTGAGAAGGTCATGCCGGAGGAACTCGCGGCCCACACAGGGGCGCCCGATGTGGAGGACGAGCCAGAGAGCATCCTGCGGCTCCCCGACATCATCGTGATCGCCCTTGCCGACATGGAAGGCCAGGACTCCTTCGACCCCCGCACCCTCATCGCCGCGATCGAGGTTGTCTCCCGTTCCAACCCGGACAACGACTGGGTGGGCAAGGTCAAGGACTACCCCCTGCTCGGGATCCCGGTCTATGCGATCTTCGACCCCCGCACCGGCACGGGCGCAGTCCTCACCGACATCCATCCCACCCCCGACGGCCCCCGCTACGCCACCCGCAAGGACTTCGTGTACGGCGAGGACGTCACCATCGCCGACTGGACGATCCCGACGGACGGCCTGCCCCGGTACGCGTAAGGGCGAGCCGTCCTCATGACTGCGGCCCCACCAAGCCCCCCAGCAAATAGAAAGCATCCACAAAGAAAACTCCAATCAAACCAATTCCAACCACCCCGCAAATCACCCGCTAATCGAATTTCCCCGAGCAACCAGCACCCCCCCTCCCCCCGTCTAGTCCGGCGACCAAGAAAAGCGATCCGAGACAGTCGAATCAGCGGACGGGGACGGGGAACGTACGTGTTCGGAGCAAGCAGGTACCGGCGTCCCAGCAGACGCGCCGTCCTCGGCGCCTCGGCCGCCGTCGGGCTCGCCGCAGCCGTCGGGTCGTGCTCCGTCCCCAGCAGCCAGCGGCACCGCAGCGACAACCCCACCGCCGCCCCCGGCCAGCCCGTCTCCGCCGGGCAGCGGGCCGTGCTGATGCAGATCGTGGCGCACCCCGATGACGACCTGTACTTCATGAACCCCGACACCCAGCACGCGCTGGACGGCGGGGCCAAGATCGTCAGCGTGTATCTCACCGGCGGGGAGGCCAACGGGGACAACCGGGTCGTCAGTGATCCCTCCGACCGGATCTACAACAAGGCCGCCTACTCCTCCGCCCGGCATCAGGGGCTCCGGCAGGCCTATGCCTCGCTGCTCGGCCTGCCGGTGTTCACCCCCTGGCAGAAGTCCGTCCTCGACCTGCGCGGCGGACACCGCGCCGAGGTCAACACGCTCGTCCACAACGGGCGCCACGCCGAGCTCGTGTTCCTCAACACCGCCATGCACACCCTGCGCGGCGGACGCATGGGCCTGCCCAGCCTCTGGGAGGACCGGGCGCTTTCGCTGCCCGTCGTCATCGCCGAGGGGTCGCCCCTGCGCACGGCCGCCCCGTACACGTACGACGAACTCGTCGAGGTCGTCGCCGGGCTGCTCGACATGTACGCGCCCACCCTCGTCCAGACCCTCGACCCCGACCCCGACATCCAGCACAGCACCGAGAAGGCCCGCCAGCACGACAGCGAGCAGCCGGGGTACGCCGACCACGCCGACCACACCGCCGCCGCCTCCTTCGCCTGGGCGGGGATGGTGCGGTATGTCGCCCAGGCCACCGAGCAGCAGAGGGGCGTGCCCGGGTTTGCCGTTACCTCCTATCGCGCCTACTACAACCGGCACTGGCCCAAGAACCTCCCTCCGGCCGTCCTCGCCGAGAAGGCCTCCCACCTCAAGCCCTACGGCGGCGCCCCCGACTGGCAGTGCGGCAACCCCGGCGGCTGCGGGGACTACAACGTCGGCGGGAAGCGGCCGCTGACCAACTGGAAGGGGTGGGTGCGCTCCACCCACTACCGCTTCCCCGGGCCCCGGCCGGTCGTCGGCGACGAGCCCGACGGGCGGCTCGCCGCGTACGGGGTGCTGGGGCTGCGCGCCGTGCGGTGGCGGGAGACCGCGCCCGGCAGCGGGCGGTTCGGGGCGGCGGACGACCTCGGCGGCGGGCCGCTCGCGCCCGTGCTCGGCGGGGCCGCGCTCAGGGACGGGCGGCAGCTGCTCTTCGGGGTGCGGTTCGCCGCGATAGCCGGGCGCGCCGGCGCCAACACGAGGGAGGTCGTTCTCCTGGAGCAGGGCTCCCCCGGCGGGCCCTTCCGGGCCTGGCGGGGGCTGGGGAATCCGGAGGCCGGTGACGACCGGGGGCGCAGGATCGGCTCCCCCGTCGCCGTCACCGCCCCCGACGGCCGCGTCCATCTGTTCGTACGCAACGCCGGCAAGGGGGTCAGTACGCGTGTGCGCGAGGCGGACGGCTCCTGGGGCTCCTGGCGTGCGCTCGGCGGGGAGACCGTGCAGGACGGGCTCGGCGCGACCGTGGACGCCCAGGGGCGCGTGCACGTCTTCGCGCCGGGGTACGACTTCGTCCACCACTGGACGCAGGAGGCGCCCGGCGAGCCCCTCGCCTACGTCAGGAGCGGGCCCCGGCTGCCGCTCGCCGTCGGCGCCCCCACCCCCGTGGGCCTGCCGGAGGGTGGTGTGCAACTGCTCTACCGGACGCTCACCGATCCACGGAAGACCAAGGGCAAGGGGCTCGCCCCTGCCGACCCCCGGCTCGTCTCCGTACGCGCCGATGGGACCGGCCGCACCCCCGCGCCCCACGACTTCGACGGATACGGGCCCGTCGGCGCGCTCCTGGCACCCAGGGACGGGCTCGTCGTGCTCGGCAAGGACGTCAAGGGGCGGGTGCAGGCCCTCGTCGGGGGTGAGCGCCGGATCCGTACGCAGGGCGCCGTCCCGGTCGACGCCCCGACCCTGCACCTCACCGCACGCGGGCCGGTCGCCGTCGGCCTCGGCGTCGACGGGGCGCCGTGGGTGTGGGCGCTGGGGTCGGCCGGGGCTCCTCCGGTGCGGGCCGCGGGCTGAGACCCGTACAGAAAGCCGCGGGCTGAGACGCGCACAGCAAGAGGGCCCCGCACCAATCGGTGCGGGGCCCACTCTAGGTTCAGATGTTCGAGCAACACTCTCACAAAACAAAGAATTAAATGTTTTTCAGTAATCAAGTGCCCGCGCCCACGGTCCCGCCCCCC
>NZ_JBHWUR010000034.1:0-26016 GCF_042737755.1 Streptomyces sp. NPDC059994 | reverse complement strand
GGGGGGTCGTGGGGGGGGGGCGGCGGGTTGAGACCCTTAAACAACGCCGGGGGTTGTCCCGCGACCCGAACGCGGGCCCCGCCCTTTGGGGGGGGGGCCCCTCTCTTGGTGCTCAGTTGCGAGCTACCAGGTCAGACAACAAGTAATTACTTGTTGATCTTGACGACCTGGCCGGCGCCCACGGTCCGGCCACCCTCACGGATGGCGAACTTGAGGCCCTCCTCCATGGCGACGGGCTGAATCAGGTTCACCGTCATGGAGGTGTTGTCACCCGGCATGACCATCTCGGTGCCCTCGGGGAGGGTAACGACACCGGTCACGTCAGTCGTACGGAAGTAGAACTGCGGGCGGTAGTTGTTGAAGAACGGCGTGTGACGGCCACCCTCGTCCTTGGACAGGATGTACGCCTGGGCCTCGAACTCGGTGTGCGGCGTGACCGAACCGGGCTTGATGATGACCTGGCCGCGCTCGACGTCCTCGCGCTTGATGCCACGGAGGAGCAGACCGACGTTCTCACCGGCCTGGCCCTCGTCGAGCAGCTTGCGGAACATCTCGATGCCGGTGACCGTGGTGGTGGTCTTCTCGGTCTTGATGCCGATGATGTCGACGGTCTCGTTGACCTTGAGGACACCACGCTCGATACGACCGGTGACGACGGTGCCACGACCGGTGATCGTGAAGACGTCCTCGATCGGCATCAGGAACGGCTTGTCGACGTCACGCTCGGGCTGCGGGATGGACTCGTCGACGGCCTTCATCAGGTCGAGGACGGTCTGGCCCCACTTGGCGTCGCCCTCAAGGGCCTTGAGCGCCGAGACCTGGACGACCGGAAGGTCGTCGCCCGGGAACTCGTACTCGGAGAGGAGCTCACGGACCTCAAGCTCGACGAGCTCCAGGATCTCCTCGTCGTCCACCATGTCGGCCTTGTTCAGGGCGACGACGATGTACGGAACGCCGACCTGGCGGGCCAGGAGCACGTGCTCCTTGGTCTGCGGCATCGGGCCGTCGGTGGCCGCGACCACGAGGATGGCGCCGTCCATCTGCGCCGCACCCGTGATCATGTTCTTGATGTAGTCAGCGTGACCCGGGCAGTCGACGTGCGCGTAGTGACGCGACTCCGTCTGGTACTCGACGTGCGCGATCGAGATCGTGATACCGCGCTGGCGCTCCTCGGGAGCCTTGTCGATCTGGTCGAAGGCCGAGGCCTCGTTCAGGTCCGGGTACGCGTCGTGCAGCACCTTGGTAATGGCGGCCGTGAGGGTCGTCTTACCGTGGTCGATGTGACCGATGGTGCCGATGTTGACGTGCGGCTTAGTCCGCTCGAACTTTGCCTTCGCCACTGGGGTCCTCCTGCGGAGTGGTTCTGGTACGCCTTACTCATCGGCGCCAGGTGATCTTTGCTGGGATGCCGGGGCCGGGGGCATTCACCGCAATACTCTCGCATTGCGCCGAATGCCCCACTGGGCTCCGGTGACAAGCCTAAAGCGATTGAACTCGGAAGAGTTACTCGCCCTTGGCCTTCGCGATGATCTCCTCGGCGACGTTCCGCGGAACCTCGGCGTAGGAGTCGAACTGCATCGAGTAGCTTGCGCGACCCGAGGTCTTGCTGCGGAGGTCTCCGACATAGCCGAACATCTCCGAGAGGGGCACGAGGCCCTTCACGACGCGAGCGCCGCTGCGCTCCTCCATGGCCTGGATCTGGCCACGGCGGGAGTTGATGTCACCGATGACTTCACCCATGTAGTCCTCGGGCGTGGTGACCTCGACGGACATCATCGGCTCAAGGAGCACCGGGGAAGCCTTGCGCGCGGCCTCCTTGAAGGCCTGCGAACCGGCGATCTTGAACGCGAGCTCGGAGGAGTCGACCTCGTGGTAGCCACCGTCGAGAAGGATGACGCGGACGCCAGTCATCTCGTAGCCGGCCAGGATGCCGAACTGCATGGCCTCCTGCGCACCCGCGTCCACCGACGGGATGTACTCCCGGGGGATGCGGCCACCGGTGACCTTGTTCACGAACTCGTACGACGCCTCGCCGCCCTCGATGGGCTCGATCGCGATCTGCACCTTGGCGAACTGACCGGTACCACCGGTCTGCTTCTTGTGGGTGTAGTCGTGACGCTCGACGGCCTTGCGGATCGTCTCGCGGTACGCGACCTGCGGCTTGCCGACGTTCGCCTCGACCTTGAACTCGCGACGCATACGGTCGACGAGGACGTCGAGGTGAAGCTCGCCCATACCACCGATGATGGTCTGGCCGGTCTCCTCGTCCGAGTGCACCTGGAAGGAGGGGTCCTCCTCCGCGAGACGCTGGATGGCGACACCCAGCTTCTCCTGGTCACCCTTGGACTTGGGCTCGATGGCGACCTGAATGACCGGCGCCGGGAAGTCCATGGACTCCAGGATGACCGGGTTCTTCTCGTCGCACAGCGTCTCACCGGTGGTGGTCTGCTTCAGGCCCATGACGGCGACGATGTCGCCGGCGCCCACCGCTTCGATCTCCTCACGCTTGTTCGCGTGCATGCGGTAGATCTTGCCGATGCGCTCCTTCTTGCCCTTGACGGAGTTCAGCACCGAGGTGCCGGCCTCCAGGCGACCGGAGTAGATCCGGATGAAGGTGAGCTTGCCGAGGTGCGGGTCGCTCGCGATCTTGAACGCGAGAGCCGACAGCGGCTCGTCGTCCGACGGCTTGCGCTTGACGACAACCTCGGCGTCCTTGACGTCGTGGCCCTCGATGGCCTCGACGTCCAGGGGCGAAGGCAGGTAGCGCACGACCGCGTCGAGCAGGGGCTGAACGCCCTTGTTCTTGAACGCGGTGCCGCAGAAGACGGGGGTCACCGTGGTGTCCCCGCCCTTGCCGGACGCGATGGTGATACGACGGACCGCGGCGTACAGCTGCTCCTCGGTGGGCTCGACGCCCTCCAGGAACAGCTCCATGATCTGGTCGTCGTTCTCCGCGACGGTCTCGACCAGCTTGCCGCGCCACTCCTCAGCGGCTTCGACGTGCGTGGCCGGGATGTCGACGACGTCGTACATCTCGCCCTTGGTGGCCTCGGCGGACCAGACAAGAGCCTTCATACGAACGAGGTCGACAACGCCCTCGAAGTTCGCCTCGGCACCGATCGGCAGCTGCATCACGATCGGGGTCGCGCCGAGGCGGTCCACGATCATGTCGACGCAGCGGTGGAACTCGGCGCCGGTGCGGTCGAGCTTGTTGACGAAGCAGATGCGCGGCACGCCGTAACGGTCGGCCTGACGCCAGACCGTCTCGGACTGCGGCTCCACACCCGCGACACCGTCGAACACGGTGACGGCACCGTCGAGGACGCGGAGCGAACGCTCCACCTCGACCGTGAAGTCCACGTGACCCGGGGTGTCGATGATGTTGATGGTGTGGTCGACGTCCTCAAGCGGCCAGTGACAGGTCGTCGCGGCGGACGTGATGGTGATGCCGCGCTCCTGCTCCTGCTCCATCCAGTCCATCGTGGCTGCGCCGTCGTGGACTTCACCGATCTTGTACGAAACGCCGGTGTAGAACAGGATCCGCTCAGTGGTGGTCGTCTTGCCCGCGTCGATGTGGGCCATGATCCCAATATTGCGGACCTTGGCCAGGTCAAGCGAAGTGGTGGCCATAAGGCTCAGTCTTCTCTCGGTCTCGATGTGGGTTGCGACTACCAGCGGTAGTGCGCGAAGGCCTTGTTGGACTCGGCCATCTTGTGCGTGTCCTCGCGCTTCTTGACGGCAGCGCCAAGACCGTTGGAGGCGTCGAGCAGCTCGTTCATGAGGCGCTCGGTCATGGTCTTCTCGCGGCGGGCGCGGGAGTAACCCACGATCCAGCGGAGCGAGAGGGTGGCGGCGCGGCCGGGCTTGACCTCGATCGGCACCTGGTAGGTCGCGCCACCGACACGGCGGGACTTGACCTCAAGGGACGGCTTGACGTTCTCCAGCGCGCGCTTCAGCGTGATGACCGGGTCAGCATTGGTCTTCTCGCGGAGGCCTTCCATGGCGCCGTAGACGATGCGCTCGGCGGTGGAGCGCTTGCCGTCCAGCAGGATCTTGTTGATCAGCGAGGTGACAAGAGGAGACTGGTAGACCGGGTCGATGATGACCGGGCGCTTCGGGGCGGGGCCCTTACGAGGCATTCTTACTTCTCCTTCTTGGCGCCGTAGCGGCTGCGGGCCTGCTTGCGGTTCTTGACAGCCTGCGTGTCAAGCGCACCGCGGATGATCTTGTAACGAACACCCGGCAGGTCCTTCACACGGCCACCACGCACGAGCACGATCGAGTGCTCCTGCAGGTTGTGTCCCTCACCCGGAATGTAGGCCGTGACCTCGATGCCGGAGGTCAGACGCACACGCGCGACCTTCCGCAGCGCCGAGTTCGGCTTCTTCGGGGTGGTCGTGAACACACGCGTGCAGACGCCGCGACGCTGGGGCGAGGCCTCAAGCGCGGGCGTCTTCGTCTTCTCGACCTTGTCCTGCCGGCCCTTCCGGACCAGCTGCTGGATCGTAGGCACTACTTCTCCGGTTTCTGTGTGCCGTTGGTGAAACTAACCTGGAACGTCGCCGACCCACGCGGTCGGGTGTGTCGAATACTGCGGGTCTCACCGTGGGCACGGAGAGGGCGCAGATTGCGGTGGCCGTATCTGGCTCGTCCTGCGGACGTAGGCACGCAGGGGAGCCCAGGCACACCCCAGGCACAAGGTCTGAGCGTACCTACCTCATCGACTTGGGTCAAAACAAATACCCACACGCGGGACACCCTGCGGACCCGGTGAGACGCGTCTCACGCGGGCCCGCCCTCCGGAGACTCCGCGGCCCCCCGTCCCCGCTCCCGCCGCGGCGCGGCCAGCCGGGGGATCGTCGGCGCCCTGGAACGCGGGCTCTTGGGCACGAGCCCCGGTGTGCCGGGCGGGGCGTCGGGATCGGGCGCGGCCCCGGGCGCGGCGTCCTCGGCACGGGGCCGCGGGGAGGCGGACGGCCCGGGGGCTTCCGGGGTGTCGGGTATCTCTCCCGGCTCCGGCGGCGTACGGGACTCCCTGCGCAGCGGGATGACCTCACCCTGCCCGGCCCGGCTGCCCACTCTCCGTAAGCTCCGCGCCCTGGCGGCCGAGGCGGTCTCGTCCAGGGCGAGCTGGTACTGGGCGGCCGCGTCGCGCCAGCCCGCCGCGTACGCCCGCAGCTCACGCCGCTCCAGCTCGTCCCGGAGCAGGACGACCAGCTCCTCGGCGGAGTGGCGTTCGAGATGGGCCCCCAAGGAGGCCAGCAGCCCGGACAGGCCGTCCGGGGGCGGCGGCAGGTCCCCGGAGGCCCCAGCACCTGTCGAGGCGCCTTCCGGGCGGTCGTACGGGGAGGCGGGGCGCGGGTCGCGGCGGTCGCCGGGTGGACGGGACCCGGGATCGCGGCCCGCACGACCGGCTCGGTCGCCGCTGGGCCGGGAGAACCCGTCGCTCTCAGCCATGCACGGCTCTCTCTCGCGTCCCCTGGCCGCCGGTCCCGCCCATGGGACGTGGGACAGGCCGTGACAGCTTACTGGGCGGGGCCCCGAGCCACCCTTGTCGGTACGCGACGCGCTTGCCGGCGCCCTTGGGGGCGCGGGGCTGTGACACGGTGCGGCTCCGCCGCGACGGGGGCCCTGTTCGAGCGAAGCCGAGAACTTGGGGGAAGCGATCAGCCGCGCACGGTCCGCGGGCGGTCACCGCACCCCCAGAGCCGCGCCTAGCGGGACTCCACCGACCCCCTGGAAGCCGCGTCCGGCAGGAACTGCCCCGCGACCTTGATGAACATCGCCCGCTGCTCCGGCGGCACGCCGAGCCCGACAGCCGCCTCTTCCAGGGTCAGCCGCCACGGCGCCCCGCCACCACCCGCACCGGCACCGCGCAGCGACGGCAGCGGAAGATCGTCCTCGGTGAGCCGCCCGGAGCGGATCAGCATCTCCCGTACCGGCACCTGGAGCACATGCGCCAGCCGCCGGGTGGTCTCCAGGTCGGGCATGCTCTGGCGCTGGAGCAGACGGGTGACGGCGGCCCTGTGCACCCCGGCCTCGTCGGCGAGGCGCGACCTGCCGCCGCCGCGCGGGCTGTCGATGTCGAAGCCGCGCCGACGGATCAGGTCTTCGATCCAGGTCGCGAACCGGTCCAGCTCGCTGGTGGTCATGGTGATCGCCTCCTCCGCGGCAAGGGTCAGACTATCGCGCTTGCGCGCAAGGAATTAATGGCTCACCCGGCCAGCGCTGTAAGGATTTTGTGCCAGGATTACGGGCCTTGTCGCTCTCCTCCATATTTGCGTGCCCGCTCGCACGCCATCAGCGTGCGCCCCCGCAACGCCCCGGGGCGCGTGCCGCTCACCCCGGAGTGACCTCGCCCTCTCCCCCGCGCACCGGCATCCGGACCACCCGCGCCCCGCCCTCCGCGCCGCCCCCGGACACGAACGCCATGGCCTCCCGCCACCCGCTGGAGAACCCCCGCGCCTCCCCGTCGACGGCGATCCGCGCCCCCACCTTGGCCACGACCGCCCCGAGCGTCCGGCCGACATCGGCGGTGTACGTACCGGACTCCCCCGCCTCGGCCGCCACCTCCACCGCGGCCACCACCACATCCACCAGCCGCTCCTGAGCACCCGCCGCCATCGGCCGCACCGCCTCTCCCGCTGCTCGTATTTCGCATATGCGTTCGACAAGGGCCACCCACGATACGCCGAAGGGCGCCCACCCCGTGTGAAACGGAGTGGGCGCCCTTCAGTGGACGTACGCCTTACTGGTTGTACGGACCGTAGTCGTAGTCCTCCAGCGGAACGGCCTGGCCGGAGCCGGTGCCGAACGGCGAGTAGTCGATGTCGTCGTAGCCGACGGCCGAGTACATCGCGGCCTTGGCCTCCTCGGTCGGCTCCACCCGGATGTTGCGGTAGCGGGACAGACCCGTACCGGCCGGGATGAGCTTACCGATGATGACGTTCTCCTTGAGGCCGATGAGGCTGTCGGACTTGGCGTTGATCGCCGCATCCGTCAGGACTCGGGTCGTCTCCTGGAAGGAGGCGGCCGACAGCCAGGATTCCGTCGCCAGCGAGGCCTTGGTGATACCCATCAGCTGCGGACGGCCGGAGGCCGGGTGGCCGCCTTCCGTCACGACCCGACGGTTCTCGGTCTCGAACTTGCCGCGCTCGACCAGCTCGCCCGGCAGCAGCTCCGCGTCGCCGGACTCGATGATCGTCACGCGGCGCAGCATCTGCCGGATGATGATCTCGATGTGCTTGTCGTGGATCGACACGCCCTGCGAGTTGTAGACCTTCTGGACTTCGCCGACCAGGTGGACCTGGACCGCGCGCTGACCGAGGATCCGGAGCACGTCGTGCGGGTTGGTGGCACCCACGGTGAGCTTCTGGCCCACCCCGACGTGGTCGCCCTCGCCCACCAGCAGACGGGCGCGCTTCGAGATCGGGAACGCCGTCTCGTCGCTGCCGTCGTCGGGGGTGATGACGATCTTCTTGGTCTTCTCGGTCTCCTCGATACGGACGCGACCGTCCGCCTCGGAGATCGGGGCGACACCCTTCGGCGTACGAGCCTCGAAGAGCTCGACGACACGGGGCAGACCCTGGGTGATGTCGTCACCGGCCACACCACCGGTGTGGAAGGTACGCATCGTCAGCTGGGTACCGGGCTCACCGATGGACTGGGCGGCGATGATGCCGACCGCCTCACCGATGTCGACCAGCTTGCCGGTGGCCAGCGAGCGGCCGTAGCAGAAGGCACAGGTGCCGACGGCCGACTCACAGGTCAGGACCGAGCGGGTCTTGACCTCCTCGACGCCCGCGTTGACCAGCGCGTCGATGAGCACGTCACCGAGGTCCACGTTGGCCGGCGCGATGACCTTGCCGTCGACGACGACGTCCTCGGCGAGCATGCGGGCGTAGACCGAGGTCTCGACGTCCTCCGTCTTGCGGAGCACACCGTCCTCGCCCTTGACCGCGATCTTCAGCTTCAGGCCGCGGTCGGTGCCGCAGTCCTCCTCGCGGATGATCACGTCCTGCGAGACGTCCACCAGACGACGGGTCAGGTAACCCGAGTCGGCGGTACGCAGGGCGGTGTCCGCCAGACCCTTACGGGCACCGTGCGTGGAGATGAAGTACTCCAGAACGGTGAGGCCCTCGCGGAAGGACGCCTTGATCGGACGCGGGATGGTCTCGTTCTTCGCGTTCGACACCAGACCACGCATACCCGCGATCTGACGCATCTGCATCATGTTTCCTCGGGCACCCGAGTCAACCATCATGAAGATGGGGTTCGTCTTCGGGAAGTTCGCGTTCATCGCCTCGGCGACCTCGTTGGTCGCCTTGGTCCAGATCGCGATGAGCTCCTGCGTGCGCTCGTCCTTGGTGATCAGACCGCGCTCGTACTGCTTCTGGACCTTCTCGTCCTGGGCCTCGTAGCCCTGGACGATGGCCTTCTTGGCCTCCGGGACGACGATGTCCGAAACGGCGACGGTGACGCCGGAACGGGTCGCCCAGAAGAAGCCGGCCGCCTTCAGGTTGTCGAGCGTCGCCGCCACGATGACCTTGGGGTAGCGCTCGGCCAGGTCGTTGACGATCTCGGAGAGCTGCTTCTTGCCCACCGAGTAGTCGACGAACGGGTAGTCCTCGGGCAGCAGCTCGTTGAAGAGCGCGCGGCCCAGGGAGGTGCGCAGACGGAACGAGTCGCCCTGCTGCCAGGTCGTCTCGCCGTCCTGGTCCACCGGCGGGGTCCAGCCACGCGGCGGGACGGTGCCGATCGGGAAGCGGATGTCGACCTTCGCCTGGAGCGAGAGCTCCCGGGCGTCGAACGCCATGATCGCTTCAGCCGTGGAGTTGAACGCGCGGCCTTCACCCTTGACCTCGCGCTCCTCCTCGTCCGTGGTGAGGAAGAAGAGGCCGAGCACCATGTCCTGGGTCGGCATGGTGACGGGACGACCGTCGGCCGGCTTCAGGATGTTGTTCGAGGACAGCATCAGGATGCGGGCCTCGGCCTGCGCCTCCGCGGAGAGCGGCAGGTGCACGGCCATCTGGTCACCGTCGAAGTCCGCGTTGAACGCGGTGCAGACGAGCGGGTGGATCTGGATGGCCTTGCCCTCGACCAGCTGGGGCTCGAAGGCCTGGATGCCGAGGCGGTGCAGCGTGGGCGCACGGTTCAGCAGAACCGGGTGCTCGGCGATGACCTCTTCGAGGACGTCGTACACGACCGTGCGGCCGCGCTCGACCATCCGCTTGGCGCTCTTGATGTTCTGCGCGTGGTTCAGGTCCACCAGGCGCTTCATCACGAACGGCTTGAAGAGCTCCAGCGCCATGGCCTTGGGCAGACCGCACTGGTGCAGCTTCAGCTGCGGACCGACGACGATGACGGAACGCGCGGAGTAGTCCACACGCTTGCCGAGCAGGTTCTGACGGAATCGACCCTGCTTGCCCTTCAGCATGTCGCTGAGGGACTTCAGCGGACGGTTGCCGGGGCCCGTGACCGGGCGACCACGACGGCCGTTGTCGAAGAGGGCGTCGACCGCCTCCTGGAGCATCCGCTTCTCGTTGTTCACGATGATCTCGGGGGCACCGAGGTCGAGCAGACGCTTCAGACGGTTGTTGCGGTTGATCACACGGCGGTACAGGTCGTTCAGGTCGGAGGTCGCGAAGCGGCCACCGTCCAGCTGCACCATCGGGCGAAGGTCCGGCGGGATGACCGGGACGCAGTCCAGCACCATGCCCTTGGGGCTGTTGCTGGTCTGCAGGAACGCGGAGACGACCTTGAGGCGCTTGAGCGCACGGGTCTTCTTCTGGCCCTTGCCGGTACGGATGATCTCGCGGAGGCGCTCGGCCTCCTCGTCGAGGTCGAAGGTCTCCAGGCGCCTCTGCAGGGCAGCGGCACCCATCGAGCCGTCGAAGTACGTGCCGAAGCGGTCACGCAGCTCGCGGTAGAGCAGCTCGTCGCCCTCAAGGTCCTGGACCTTGAGGTTCTTGAAGCGCGACCAGACCTCGTCCAGACGGTCGATCTCGCGCTGCGCACGGTCGCGCAGCTGCTTCATCTCGCGCTCGGCACCCTCGCGCACCTTGCGGCGCACATCGGCCTTGGCACCCTCGGCCTCAAGCTCGGCGAGGTCCGTCTCAAGCTTCTTGGCGCGGGCTTCGAGGTCGGCGTCGCGGCGGTTCTCGATCTGCTGGCGCTCGACGGAGACGTGGGCCTCCAGCGACGGCAGGTCGCGCGTACGGCGCTCCTCGTCCACGAACGTGATCATGTACGCGGCGAAGTAGATGACCTTCTCAAGGTCCTTCGGCGCGAGGTCGAGCAGGTAGCCAAGGCGCGAGGGGACGCCCTTGAAGTACCAGATGTGGGTGACGGGAGCGGCAAGCTCGATGTGGCCCATCCGCTCACGGCGCACCTTGGCGCGCGTGACCTCGACGCCACAGCGCTCACAGATGATGCCCTTGAAGCGAACGCGCTTGTACTTACCGCAGTAGCACTCCCAGTCCCGGGTCGGACCGAAGATCTTCTCGCAGAAGAGTCCGTCCTTTTCGGGCTTGAGGGTGCGGTAGTTGATGGTCTCCGGCTTCTTGACCTCACCGTGGGACCACTGACGGATGTCGTCAGCGGTAGCAAGGCCGATCCGCAGCTCGTCGAAGAAGTTGACGTCGAGCACTTGTCGTCAATCCCTCTTTCGGGGTCGATTCTTCAAGATGGTCTGAGGGGGGTCCCGGGGACGGCGGGGGCTCTAGCGAGCCCCCGCCAGACCCGTCAGACCTCTTCGACGCTGCTCGGCTCGCGCCGGGACAGGTCGATACCGAGCTCCTCCGCAGCGCGGAAGACGTCCTCGTCCGTGTCGCGCATCTCGATGGACATGCCGTCCGAGGACAGCACCTCCACGTTGAGGCAGAGCGACTGCATTTCCTTGATGAGCACCTTGAAGGACTCGGGAATGCCGGGCTCAGGGATGTTCTCGCCCTTGACGATGGCCTCGTAGACCTTCACGCGGCCGGTGACGTCGTCGGACTTGATGGTCAGCAGCTCCTGGAGGGCGTAGGCGGCGCCGTATGCCTCCAGCGCCCACACCTCCATCTCACCGAAGCGCTGGCCACCGAACTGGGCCTTACCACCCAGCGGCTGCTGGGTGATCATCGAGTACGGACCGGTCGAGCGGGCGTGGAGCTTGTCGTCGACCAGGTGGTGCAGCTTCAGGATGTACATGTACCCGATCGAGATCGGGTCCGGGAACGGCTCGCCGGAGCGGCCGTCGAACAGGTTGGCCTTGCCGGACGGCTGGACCAGGCGGTCCCCGTCGCGGTTCGGGATCGTGGCCTCGAAGAGACCGGCGATCTCGTCCTCGCGGGCGCCGTCGAAGACCGGCGTCGCGACGTTGGTGCCGGGGGCGACCTGGTCGGCGCCGATCGCCTGCAGGCGCTGGGCCCAGTCGTCGGCCAGACCGGAGACGTCCCAGCCGCGGCTGGCGAGCCAGCCGAGGTGGATCTCCAGGACCTGTCCCGGGTTCATTCGGGACGGGACACCCAGCGGGTTGAGGATGATGTCGACCGGGGTGCCGTCCTCCAGGAACGGCATGTCCTCGATCGGCAGGATCTTGGAGATGACACCCTTGTTGCCGTGACGGCCGGCGAGCTTGTCACCGTCCGTGATCTTGCGCTTCTGCGCCACGTAGACACGAACCAGCTGGTTCACGCCCGGCGGCAGCTCGTCGCCCTCTTCACGGTCGAAGACGCGGACACCGATGATCTTGCCCGTCTCGCCGTGCGGCACCTTCAGCGAGGTGTCACGGACCTCACGGGCCTTCTCACCGAAGATCGCGCGGAGCAGGCGCTCCTCCGGCGTCAGCTCGGTCTCGCCCTTGGGCGTGACCTTGCCGACGAGGATGTCGCCGGCGACGACCTCGGCACCGATACGGATGATGCCGCGCTCGTCGAGGTCGGCGAGGACCTCCTCGGAGACGTTCGGGATGTCCCGGGTGATCTCCTCCGGGCCGAGCTTGGTGTCACGGGCGTCGACCTCGTGCTCCTCGATGTGGATCGAGGAGAGGACGTCGTCCTGCACGAGGCGCTGCGACAGGATGATCGCGTCCTCGTAGTTGTGACCCTCCCACGGCATGAACGCCACGAGCAGGTTCTTGCCCAGCGCCATCTCGCCGTTCTCGGTCGCCGGACCGTCGGCGAGGACCTGGCCCGCGATGATCCGCGCGCCCTCGTCCACGACAACCTTCTGGTTGACCGAGGTGCCCTGGTTCGAGCGGGAGAACTTGTGCAGGCGGTACGTGGTGTACGTGCCGTCGTCGTTGGCGATGGTGATGTAGTCCGCGGAGACCTCCTGGACCACACCGTCCTTCTCGGCCTTGAGCACGTCGCCCGCGTCGGTGGCGCAGCGGTACTCCATGCCGGTGCCGACGAGCGGCGCCTCGGACTTGATGAGCGGCACGGCCTGGCGCATCATGTTCGCGCCCATGAGGGCACGGTTGGCGTCGTCGTGCTCCAGGAAGGGGATCATCGCGGTCGCGACCGACACCATCTGGCGCGGCGAGACGTCGATGTAGTCCACCTCGGCCGGCGGCACGTAGTCGACCTCGCCGCCACGACGGCGGACCAGGACGCGGGCCTCGGTGAGCTGGAGCTCGTCGTTGAGCGCGGCGTTGGCCTGCGCGATGACGAAGCGGTCTTCCTCGTCGGCCGTGATGTAGTCGACCTCGTCGGTGACCTGGCCGTCGACGACCTTGCGGTACGGCGTCTCGATGAAGCCGAACGCGTTGACGCGGCCGTACGAGGCGAGCGAACCGATCAGACCGATGTTCGGGCCTTCAGGGGTCTCGATCGGGCACATGCGGCCGTAGTGGGACGGGTGCACGTCACGGACCTCGAAGCCGGCCCGCTCACGGGAGAGACCACCCGGGCCAAGCGCCGACAGACGGCGCTTGTGGGTGAGACCCGACAGCGGGTTGTTCTGGTCCATGAACTGCGACAGCTGGCTGGTGCCGAAGAACTCCTTGATGGAGGCGACGACCGGCCGGATGTTGATCAGGGTCTGCGGCGTGATCGCCTCGACGTCCTGGGTCGTCATCCGCTCGCGGACGACTCGCTCCATACGCGCCAGACCCGTACGGACCTGGTTCTGGATGAGCTCGCCGACGTTGCGCAGACGACGGTTGCCGAAGTGGTCGATGTCGTCGGTCTCGACGACGATGTTCCGACCCGACTCACCGGTGGTCTCGGTCTCGCCCGCGTGCAGCTTGACCAGGTACTTGATGGTCGCGATGACGTCGTCCGTGGTGAGGACGCCGGCGTCCAGCGGCTCATCCGCGCCGAGCTTCTTGTTCACCTTGTAGCGGCCGACCTTCGCGAGGTCGTAGCGCTTCGGGTTGAAGTAGAGGTTCTCAAGCAGCGTCTGAGCGGCCTCGCGCGTCGGCGGCTCGCCCGGGCGCAGCTTGCGGTAGATGTCGAGCAGCGCGTCGTCCTGGCCCTGGGTGTGGTCCTTCTCCAGGGTGGCGCGCATCGACTCGTACTCGCCGAACTCCTCAAGGATCTGCTCGGTGGTCCAGCCGAGAGCCTTCAGGAGGACGGTGACGGACTGCTTGCGCTTGCGGTCGATGCGGACACCGACCATGTCGCGCTTGTCGATCTCCATCTCAAGCCAGGCACCCCGGGACGGGATGATCTTGGCCGTGTAGATGTCCTTGTCGGACGTCTTGTCGATGTTGGAGTCGAAGTAGACACCCGGCGAGCGGACAAGCTGCGACACGACGACACGCTCGGTGCCGTTGATGACGAAGGTGCCCTTGTTGGTCATGAGCGGGAAGTCGCCCATGAAGACCGTCTGGGACTTGATCTCGCCGGTCTCGTTGTTGGTGAACTCGGCGGTGACGAAGAGCGGGGCCGCGAACGTGAAGTCGCGCTCCTTGCACTCGTCGATCGAGTTCTTGGGCGGCTCGAAGCGGTGGTCGCGGAAGGTCAGCGACATCGACCCGCTGAAGTCCTCGATCGGGGAGATCTCCTCGAAGATCTCCTCCAGACCGGACTTGGTGGGGACGTCCTGTCCGTTCTCCAGGGCCGACTCGACACGAGCCTTCCAAGCGGCGTTGCCGAGCAGCCAGTCAAAGCTCTCGGTTTGCAGCGCAAGGAGGTTCGGAACCTCGAGGGGCTCCTTGATCTTTGCAAAGGAGATGCGCAGCGGGGCGGTGCTGGCGCCGTTGTTCGTATTGGCGGTCGAGGCGTTGCGCGAGGCGGCCAAGAGGGGGTCCTTCCGAGGGCTCGGACTCACTACGCGCGTACCGGTCCCACGAGGGCACAGAGAGAGACATTTCCTGATGGAGGCTGGAAGGCCAGGTCAGGGCAGTTCAATCAACGATGCTCAAGCGAGGGCATGCCCCTGGTGACGGGCAGGGGGCAGCTAACAGGCAGCGCAAAGGGTCAGTGTAGCCACTCGGCCCACTGATGTCCAGGGCGGGTTTTTCGCGACCCTCATTGTTCTTCTCAGTACCTCGGCAAGCCACGCGCCGTGACGACGCACATCGTTACTGCCCTCTTCGCCGTCGATCCATGCCTCGGATCCGGATCCTTGTGACGACGCGTCCTGAGAATTGCGCGCTGCGTGCGGTTCGTCAAGACCCCTCAACTCCACAGAGATCGCTCCGTTACGGCTGCTACGGCTACGAGGCGCACACGGGGCGTACGGCGATGATCACCATACTCCCTGTCGCCCTCCGTGCAAGGCTGCCGTCACGCGTCGCCCGGGTACGCCGAAGGGCGACCACCCGGATGGGTGATCGCCCTTCGGTGTGTACGCGTTACACGCCCGTGGACGTCACGCACAGAAGAGTCAGAAGACTCACAAGGTCACTTGACCTCGACGGCCGCACCGGCAGCCTTGAGGGACTCGGCAGCCTTCTCGGCGGCCTCCTTGTTGACCTTCTCAAGGACCGGCTTCGGGGTGCCGTCGACGAGGTCCTTGGCCTCCTTCAGACCCAGCGAGGTCAGCTCACGCACGACCTTGATGACCTGGATCTTCTTGTCGCCCGCACCGGTGAGGATGACGTCGAACTCGTCCTTCTCCTCCTCGGCCTCGGCGGCGGGGCCACCGGCGGCGGGGCCGGCAACGGCGACGGCCGCGGCGGCGGTGACGTCGAACTTCTCCTCGAAGGCCTTCACGAACTCGGAGAGCTCGATGAGGGTCATCTCCTCGAACTGGGCGAGGAGGTCGTCCTGAGAGAGCTTCGCCATGATGGGCGATCCTTCCACTAATTCGGCAGGTGCCGGTTGTATATAGAGGCGGGCGTAACGGCCCGCTACGACCTACGCACTAGGCGGCGTAGATCACTGCGCGAGCCGAATTACTCGGCACCGCCCTGCTCGGCGAGCTTGACGCGAAGCGCTTCCGCAGTGCGGACGAACTTCGACGGCAGCGCCTGGAAGAGCGAGGCAGCCTGGGACTGCTTGCCCTTGAACGCGCCGGCCAGCTTGCTGAGCAGAACCTCGCGGGACTCAAGGTCCGCAAGCTTCTTGATCTCATCGGCGGACAGCGCCTTACCGTCAAGGACACCGCCCTTGATGATCAGGTTCGGGTTCTCCTTGGCGAAGTCACGCAGACCCTTGGCCGACTCCACCGGGTCACCGGTGATGAAGGCGGCACCCGTCGGACCAGTGAACTGGTCGTCGAGCGAGGTGATCCCGGCGTTGTTCGCCGCGATCTTGGTCAGCGTGTTCTTCACCACGGCGTACTGGGCGTTCTCACCGAGCGAACGGCGCAGCGTCTTGAGCTGCGCCACGGTGAGACCCCGGTACTCGGTCAGCACGACGGCGTTCGAGCTGCGGAACTTGTCCTCAAGCTCGGCTACGTCGGCAGCCTTGTCGGGCCTTGCCATGGGCGTCGGCCTCCTTCCGGGTGATGAGGACCGCTCAGAAGGGGCCGCAACATGAAAAACGCCCCGGCGCAAGTGCACGGGGCGTAGCTCGACCGGAACGAGTCCGGGAACTTTCCACAGTCACCTGCGCGGGTCGTCCGCATGCGGCGGATCCTTCGGCCACCGCCCCCTCTTGCGAAGGAACGGCAACGACCAGCGGTCTTTGGCTTCTGTGGAAGAGTACGTGACGGGTGGCGGATCGAGCAAATCCGGTCGTACGGGGCGGCCGGCCCGGGCCGTCAGGCGCCGCCGAGGCCGCCCGTTCCGGCGTCCTTGCCCAGGTCGCCCAGGCCCTTCAGCATCTCGAACAGGTCGGTGGTCTCGCCCGCGGGCGGGGCCGTGACCTGGGCCTTGGTGCCGTAGTCCGAGTAGTGCGTGGACGTGACGACCTTGCCCTGGGGGCTGCTCATGTTGACGTCCATCCGGACCGGGTAGCCATCCGTGTTGACCCAGACCTCGGTGTCGTACCCCTGGACCCCGGTCTTCTTCATGTTGGCCAGGAGCTGCTCGCGCTCCTTGGGGGTCAGGGTGTCCAGCATCTTGTTGCTCTTCATCATCTCGTCGATGGTGAGCGTGCCCTTGTAGTGCTCGGACGAGACCCCGTCGACCTGCTCGGCGCCCAGGTGCTTCAGGTTCGGCGAGTCGAGCAGCAGGGCGAGCTGCTGGGCCGGGTCCTGGTTCATGTTCTCCATGCCGGCGGTCATCTGCTTGACCAGCTGGTCCTTGCCCGACTGCTTGGCGAGCGCCGTCAGGTCGAACTTGATCCAGCGCTTGCCGCCGAACTCCTTGGCGGACTCGCCCATGGCGCCCATGTCCATGTACATGACGTTGTTCACCCAGAGCATGCGGGTCTTCTCGGGCGCGCCCGCCATGCCCTTGGCCGCCGAGGAGGTCACGGTGAGGTCCATGGCCGTCGGGTTCCAGGCCATGACACCGCTGGTCTCGGTCTTCTCCGCGCCCGCCCCTGCGGCAGTGGGCGCCGACATGGTCATCCGGACCTTCGCGGACTTGGCCGCGGCGGTCTTCTTGTACGCCGCCGCGAGCACCTGCGACGCGGCGGTACGGGACTGCGGCGCGGCGGCGGCCTTCTTGGCGCCCGCGGCGCCGTCGGCCTTCTTGTCGTCGCCACCGCAGCCCGCGGCCCCGGCCACCACCAGGGCGGCCGTCGCCGTCGCCAGCGCCGCCCGCGTCCATCCGGACCTGCTCATGTGCCCCACCCCTTGTTCCCCCGTGCCGTGATCCCGTAGATCGGGTCGATCATCTGCACCGTAACCCAAGGGTGTGACGGGCGAGACTGAATATGACCGCTGTTGCGTTGGTTGCGACCGCTGCTGTGCGGTTACGACTGCTGTTGTGTGGTTACGACTGCTGGGTGGGCGACTTGGGCTTGATCAGGCTCGTGAAGTCCACGGTGTCGGAGGCCGCCGGGGCCTCGGCGGAGACCTTGACGCCATAGTCCGCGTAGAAGGCGGTGGTGTTCATCTCGCCGTTCTTCGTCGCGGCGCGCTCGGTCTTCTTCACCAGGAGGTCGTCCTTGTCCACCCAGATGTCGACCGTGTCGGTGGAGATGCCGCTCTTGGTCATCTGGGACTTGAAGGCTTCCAGCGTCTTCGCGTCCAGGCCCGAGCTGCTGTCCACCAGCTTGGCCATGTCGACCGTGCCCGAGTAGTGCGTGGTCTGGACGCCGCGGACGTCCTCGGTGCCGACCTTCTTGACGTCGCCCGAGGCGAGCAGCACCTTCACGCCCTGCTGGGGCGTCGAGTTCTGCATCTGGTCCTTCATGACGGCGCCGCTGGGGCCCATCAGCTTGGCCATGTCGTCATAGCCGTAACGGATCCAGTGCTTGCCGCCGAGGGACTTGGCGAACGCGGGGCCCATGTTCGCGAAGTAGGCGTCACGCAGATAGCGGGCGTCGATGCTGTCGCTGCCCATCTGCTTCATGGTCTGCGCCATGGTGCCCTGGGTGTACTTCATCCGCATGGCGCCGGTCGTCCCGTTGCCCCACGCCAGGGTGCCGGTGCCCTCAAGGCCCATCACGGTGCCCATCGACATCGTCGTCTCGACCTTGGCGGAGCCCACCCCGTCGGTCTTCTTCTGCACCGCCTGGAGAGCCGCGACCGGGCTGAAGTCCGACCCGGCCTTGTGCTGCTCCTTGGCGGGCGCGCTCTTCTTGTCCCCGCTGTCGGAGCCACCGCAGGCGGCGAGCCCCGAGAGCGCCGCGCCCACCGCCACCAGCGAAATACACGTACGCCGTACGGACCTGGTGTTCATGCGTCCCCCCTCGAATGCCTTTTCCCTTGCCCGTCGACGGTAGCGCAGGGGTACGACAACACCGCGCCCGCCCGGGGCTGTTGGGACGCGGTTGCGACAAAAGCCGGGCCCCGCACCTCCGAAGAGGCGCGGGGCCCGGCTCTGGACTGGCCGATGCGAGCCGTCAGGCTCAGACCGCGGCCGGGTCCTCCTCGACGAGGAGGTTGCGGGTGCGGTTGGAGTCGAGCGCGATACCGGGACCCATCGTGGTGGTGAGGGTCGCCTTCTTGATGTACCGGCCCTTGGCGGCGGACGGCTTCAGACGGAGGATCTCCTCCAGAGCGGCGCCGTAGTTCTCCACCAGCTTGGCGTCGTCGAAGGACACCTTGCCGATGATGAAGTGCAGGTTCGAGTGCTTGTCGACGCGGAACTCGATCTTGCCGCCCTTGATCTCCTCGACGGCCTTGGCGACGTCGGGGGTGACCGTACCGGTCTTCGGGTTCGGCATCAGACCACGCGGACCGAGCACGCGGCCGAGGCGGCCGACCTTGCCCATGAGGTCCGGGGTGGAGACGACGGCGTCGAAGTCCAGGCGGCCCTTGGCGACCTCGTCGATGAGCTCGTCGGAGCCGACGATGTCGGCGCCGGCGGCACGCGCGGCCTCGGCACGGTCACCGGTCGCGAAGACCAGGACCCGGGCGGTCTTACCGGTGCCGTGCGGGAGGTTCACGGTGCCACGGACCATCTGGTCGGCCTTGCGCGGGTCGACACCCAGGCGGAAGGCGACCTCGACGGTGCCGTCGAACTTGGTCGCGGAGGTCTCCTTGGCGAGACGGACGGCCTCAAGCGGGGCGTAGAGCTTGTCCGCGTTGATCTTGGCGTCCGCAGCGCGGAGAGTCTTGCTGCGCTTCACTTCTGCTCCTGTGTTGGTTCAGGCATGGAGTCGTGGTGCGGACCAGCGCTTGGTCCTACCACTGGGGCTGTTTCACCCTGCGGCTACCGCCGCGTGGCGGGGAAGGCTGGGATCAGCCCTCGACCGTGATGCCCATGGAACGGGCGGTGCCAGCGATGATCTTGGACGCGGCGTCCAGGTCGTTGGCGTTCAGGTCGGCGAGCTTCGTCGTGGCGATCTCGCGGACCTGGGCCTCGGTGATCTTCGCGACCTTGGTCTTGTGCGGCTCGCCGGAGCCCTTCTCCACACCCGCGGCCTTGAGGATCATCTTCGCGGCCGGCGGAGTCTTGGTGATGAAGGTGAAGGAGCGGTCCTCGTAGACCGTGATCTCCACCGGGATCACCCAGCCACGCTGCGACTCGGTCGCCGCGTTGTAGGCCTTGCAGAACTCCATGATGTTGACGCCGTGCTGGCCGAGCGCGGGGCCGACCGGCGGGGCCGGGTTCGCCGCACCGGCGTTGATCTGGAGCTTGATAAGCCCCGTGACCTTCTTCTTCTTGGGAGGCATTGCTCTCTCCGGGTCCTAGTGAGAGTGAACCGCCTGGCATCCGGTCATCCGGATGGAGGCATACCGCACAACGATAACGGGTATCTGTCTGCGGCTAAAAACCGAGCAGGTCAGACGGGCTTTGAAGCGCCCGTCTGACCTGTTCGGAAGACGTGTGGTCCGGAAGAAACTAGTTCTTCTGGATCTGGTCGAAGCTGAGCTCGACCGGAGTCTCGCGGCCGAAGATCTCGACGAGGCCCTTGACCTTCTTCGAGTCGGCGTTGATCTCGTTGATCGTGGCCTGGAGCGTGGCGAACGGACCGTCGGTGACGGTGACCGAGTCGCCGACCTCGAAGTCGAGCACCTGGACCTCGACCTTGCGGGCCGGAGCCGGCTTGCCCTCGGCCGCGGCGGCCTCGCGGGCGGCCTTCTCCTCGGCCTCCGGGGCGAGCATCTTGACGATCTCGTCCAGGGTCAGCGGGTACGGGTCGTAGGCGTTGCCCACGAAGCCGGTGACGCCCGGGGTGTTGCGGACGACGCCCCAGGACTCGTTCGTCAGATCCATGCGGACGAGAACGTAACCGGGCAGCTTGTTCTGCCGGACGTTCTTGCGCTCGCCGTTCTTGATCTGGACGATCTCTTCCTCGGGCACCTCGGCCTGGTAGATGAACTCCTCGACGTTCAGCGAGACGGCACGCTGTTCGAGGTTCGCCTTCACGCGCTTCTCGTAGCCCGCGTAGGTGTGGATGACGTACCACTCGCCGGGCAGGCCGCGCAGCTCCTGGCGGAGCGCCTCGACGGCGTCGACGGGCGCGGCGGGCTCCGCGGGAGCCTCCTCGGCGTCCTCGTCCTCGTCGGCCTCAGCTTCGGTGGCGTCCTCGTCCTCGACGGCCTCAGCTTCGGTGGCGTCCTCGTCCTCGACGTCAGCGACGGCCTCGGCGGCCTCGTCCTCGGACTCGGCGGCCTCCAGCTCGTCCTCGTCCTCGACGTGGAGGGCGGCCTGCTCGGCCGCCTCGCCCGCATCGGCGTCGGCAGCCTCGGCCTGGTCCGGGTCCACGGCGTCCGCCGCCTCGACGATGTCGAGCTGGTCCTCCACGGACTCCGCCGACTCGATGGCGTCGTTCAGGTTCGGGTCAGACACGTGGCTGCTTCTTCCTGGCTACAGATGGGTGGAACAATGCGAAAAAGGCGCCGGGTGGGCGCCCTTACGCAGCGGATCAGCCGAAGACGTACTTGACGACGTGCTGGAATCCGGTGTCGATCGTGGTCACGATCCCGATCATGATGACGACGAACACGATCACCACGGTGGTGTACGTCGACAACTGGTTCCGGGTCGGCCAGACCACCTTGCGGAGCTCGGCGACGACCTGGCGGTAGAAGAGCGCGAGACGGCCCAGAGGGCCCTTCTTGCCGCGCTTGCCGCCCTTGCGGGCCTTCTTCTTGGACTCCTGGTCCGCAGACGCCTCGTCCTGGGCATCAGGCATGTCGATGGAGCCCACGGCGTCCGTCACGCTTCTCACCTGATTCCGGGTCGTGGCCGTGCCGCGCCCGGTGGAGCCGCACGGCGGTGCATAGAAGTACGTACATGCGCACACATCCTGGCGAAGGTGTGTGTAGCAGGGCCGGAGGGACTTGAACCCCCAACCGCTGGTTTTGGAGACCAGTGCTCTACCAATTGAGCTACGACCCTTTGTGGTTCCCCAACCTACCGCATCCGGCCGAGTGCACCGAGTGCCCGCGGTCGATCGGTTGGTGGAGGCCAACGACAGGTGAGTGTACGTGGTCCGGGGCCCGGCGTCGAACAGATAGCTCCTGACAGCTCCGCGCGGATGCGCCGAAAGCACTGTGCAACTGCCCCGTCCGGTCCATGAAACCGGTGTGCCCGGGGCGCGGCAGGTCTGGGACGATGGGCCGTATGAGCGCTGCAACTTCTCCGACCGAGCGCCGGGTGTCCGCGCGCATCGGCGCGATCTCCGAGTCCGCGACCCTCGCCGTCGACGCCAAGGCCAAGGCCCTCAAGGCCGCCGGGCGGCCGGTGATCGGCTTCGGCGCCGGTGAGCCCGACTTCCCGACCCCGGACTACATCGTCGAGGCGGCCGCCGCGGCCTGCCACGACCCGAAGTACCACCGCTACACGCCGGCGGGCGGCCTGCCCGAGCTCAAGAAGGCCATCGCCGAGAAGACCCTGCGCGACTCCGGCTACGAGGTCGACCCGTCCCAGATCCTGGTGACCAACGGCGGCAAGCAGGCGATCTACGAGGCGTTCGCGGCGATCCTGGACCCGGGCGACGAGGTCATCGTCCCGGCGCCGTACTGGACCACCTACCCGGAGTCGATCCGCCTCGCGGGCGGCGTCCCGGTCGAGGTCGTCGCCGACGAGACCACCGGCTACCGGGTCTCGGTCGAGCAGCTGGAGGCCGCTCGTACGGAGAAGACCAAGGTCGTCCTCTTCGTCTCCCCGTCCAACCCGACCGGCTCGGTGTACACCGAGGCCGAGACCGAGGCGATCGGCCGCTGGGCCGTCGAGCACGGCCTGTGGGTGCTGACCGACGAGATCTACGAGCACCTGGTCTACGGGGACGCCGTCTCCGTGTCGCTGCCGGCGCTCCTGCCCGAGCTGCGCGACAAGTGCATCGTGGTCAACGGCGTCGCCAAGACGTACGCGATGACCGGCTGGCGGGTCGGGTGGATCGTCGGCCCCAAGGACGTCATCAAGGCCGCGACCAACCTGCAGTCGCACGCCACGTCCAACGTGGCCAACGTCTCCCAGGTGGCGGCGCTCGCCGCGGTCTCCGGCGACCTCGACGCGGTCGCCGAGATGCGCAAGGCCTTCGACCGCCGCCGCCAGACCATGGTGAAGATGCTCAGCGAGATCGACGGCGTGATCTGCCCGACCCCCGAGGGCGCCTTCTACGCGTACCCCTCGGTGAAGGGCCTGCTCGGCAAGGAGATCCGCGGCAAGCGCCCGCAGACCTCCGTCGAGCTCGCCGCGCTGATCCTGGACGAGGCCGAGGTCGCGGTCGTTCCGGGCGAGGCCTTCGGCACCCCGGGCTATCTCCGTCTGTCCTACGCGCTGGGCGACGAGGACCTGGTCGAGGGCGTCTCGCGGATCCAGAAGCTGCTGGCGGAAGCGCGCGACTGAGGCGCGCCGTCCGGAACGGGCCACCGACTCACATGAGCCGGTGGCCCGTTCCTG
Source organism: Streptomyces sp. NPDC059994 (assembly GCF_042737755.1). Classification (NCBI taxonomy): domain Bacteria; kingdom Bacillati; phylum Actinomycetota; class Actinomycetes; order Kitasatosporales; family Streptomycetaceae; genus Streptomyces; species Streptomyces sp. NPDC059994. The sequence goes on along the minus strand of NZ_JBHWUR010000034.1, from coordinate 3,230 downwards.
CGTTCGGGCAAGGTCCCGATCGGGGAAAGGGGCTGTCGGACGGGCCCGGGGTGCGGCAAGATCAGCCGATGGAGCACGTTCGCGACGTACGAGACCTGCCGAAGGCCCATCTGCACCTGCACTTCACGGGGTCGATGCGCCCCACGACCCTGCTGGAGCTCGCCGACAAGTACGGGGTTCACCTCCCCGAAGCGCTGACCAGCGGCGAGCCGCCGAAGCTGCGGGCCACCGACGAGCGCGGCTGGTTCCGCTTCCAGCGCCTGTACGACATCGCGCGCTCGTGTCTGCGCACCCCCGAGGACATCCAGCGGCTGGTGCGCGAGGCCGCGGAGGAGGACGTGCGGGACGGCTCTGGCTGGCTGGAGATCCAGGTCGACCCGACGTCGTACGCGCCGACGCTGGGCGGGCTCATCCCCGCCCTGGAGATCATCCTGGACGCGGTCGAGTCGGCCGCGCGCGAGACGGGGCTCGGCATGCGGGTGCTGGTCGCGGCGAACCGGATGAAGCACCCCCTGGACGCCCGCACACTGGCCCGGCTGGCCGTGCGGTACGCGGACAGGGGCGTGGTCGGCTTCGGCCTCTCCAACGACGAACGCCGGGGCATGGCACGGGACTTCGACCGCGCCTTCGCGATCGCCCGGGAGGGCGGCCTGCTGGCCGCGCCGCACGGCGGCGAGCTGAACGGCCCCGCCTCCATCCGGGACTGCCTGGACGACCTGCACGCCACCCGCGTCGGCCACGGGGTGCGCGCCGCCGAGGACCCGCGGCTGCTGAAGCGCCTGGCCGAGCGCGGGATCACCTGCGAGGTCTGCCCCGCCTCCAACGTCGCCCTGGGCGTCTACGAGAAGCCCGAGGACGTCCCCCTGCGCACGCTGTACGAGGCGGGCGTGCCGCTGGCGCTCGGCGCCGACGACCCGCTCCTGTTCGGCTCCCGGCTGGCCGCCCAGTACGAGATCGCCCGCCGCCACCACGCCTTCACCGACGCCGAGCTGGCCGAGCTGGCCCGGCAGTCGGTACGGGGGTCGTCGGCGCCGCAAGAGGTGAAGACGAAGCTCCTCGCGGGGGTGGATTCCTGGCTGGCCGCGTAACACCTCAGGCACCCTTGGCGGAGTAATTACGTATCCACCAGGGGAGGGTGACGCAAATGAAGCTCACGGTTTTCGGTGCGACGGGCAGGATCGGCGGGGAGGTGGTCAGGCAGGCGCTGACCGCCGGACACCAGGTGACGGCGGTGGTGCGGGACCCGGGACGGTTCGCGGTGACGGGCCCGGGCCTGGAGGTGGTCCGGGGGGATCTCGCTTCCCCCGACTCCCTGCGCCCGGCGGTGGCGGGCGCGGACGCGGTGCTCTCGGGGCTCGGCGCGAACAAGCGGGCGGACGCGGCAGCGGGCATCACGGCGCGCCTGACCCGCTCGATCGTGAAGGCGATGGACGCGGAGGGCACCCGCCGCCTGCTGGTGATCAGCGCGGGCCCGGTGGGCCCGGAGGCGCCGGACGACCCGTTCCTCGACCGCCTCACGCTGGCGATCGTCACGCGCGTCCTCAAGGACGTCTACGAGGACCTGCGCCGCACGGAGGCCACGCTGGCCGCCTCGGCCCTGGACTGGACGGCGGTACGCCCGGTCCGCCTGGTCGACAAACCGAGGACGGGCACCTACCGCACGGCCATAGGGGCGACCCCGCGCAGCGCCCGCACGATCGGGCGGGCGGACGTGGCGGACGCGATGCTGGGAATGATCGACAACCCGGAGACGGTGAAACAGGGAGTCTGCGTGTCGTACTGACGGTCCTTGCGGACCGGTCAGATCTCGGCGTTGACGGTCACCGGCTCATTGACGAGCGTCACCCCGAAGGCCTGCTCCACACCCGCGACGACCTCGCGGGCGAGGGCGAGCAGGTCCTCGGTGGTGGCGCCGCCGCGGTTGGTGAGGGCGAGGGTGTGCTTGGTGGAGATCCGGGCGGGCCCGGACCCGTACCCCTTGGTGAACCCGGCCTTGTCGATGAGCCAGGCGGCGGAGGTCTTGGTGAGCCCACCACCGAGTTCCCAGGCGGGCGGAGCGACATCGCTGCCGAGCCGCTGCTCGACCTTCGCGAGGAAGGCCCGGTACTGGCTCTCCCCCAGGATGGGATTGGTGAAGAAGGACCCGGCGGACCAGGTGTCGTGATCATCCGGGTCGAGGACCATGCCCTTGCCGGCCCGGAGCTTGAGGACGGTCTCGCGGGCGGTGGCGGCCGGGACGCGGTCGCCGGGCTCGACGCCGAGGGCGCGGGCGGTCTCGGCGTACTTGATGGGCGCGGAGAGCCCGCCGGCGTCCTCCAGCTCGAACCGGACGCGCAGGACGACGTACCGCTCGGGGAGAGCCTTGAACCGGCTGTGCCGATAGGAGAAGTCGCACTCACCCGCACTCAGGATGGCGGTACGCCGCTCGACCCGGTCGTACGCGACGACCTCGCGGATGGTGGAGGAGACCTCCTGGCCGTACGCGCCGACGTTCTGGATCGGGGTGGCCCCGGCGGACCCGGGAATCCCGGCCAGGCACTCGATACCGGCGAGCCCGGCCTCCACGGTCCGGGCCACGGTGTCGCTCCAGACCTCCCCGGCGGCCACTTCGAGCCGGGTGCCGTCGAGGGAGAAACCCCGGGTGGCGATCCGCAGGGCGGTCCCGGCGAACCCCTTGTCCCCGATGACGAGATTGCTGCCGCCACCGATGACGAGCAGAGGCGCCCCCGCCCCATCGGCCTCCCGCACGGCCTCGATGACCTCGTCATCGCTGAGGGCCGTCAACAGCCGCTCGGCCGGCCCACCGAGCCGAAAGGTGGTGAGGGGGGCGAGGGGGGCGTCGTGAAGTACGTGCACGGGGTCCAGCGTACGGGGACGCGGGTGCGGGGCTTGTCCGCGGCCCGGTGGGGACTGGTCGCGCACTCCCCGCGGAGCCCTCCCGGGGGTGCGGGATTTGTCCGCCGCCCGGTGGGGACTGGTCACGCAGTTCCCCGCGGAGCCCTCCGGGGGGTGCGGGATTTGTCCGCGGCCCGGTGGGAGCTGGTCGCGCAGTTCCCCGCGCCCCTTAGGTACCTCCAGCGAGCGAGGGGCGGGACCGGGCCCAATTCAGCCCTTCCGGCGTGCGAGGAGCGGGGTCCGGGCCCAATTCAGCCCCTCCGGCGTTTGAGGAGCGGGGTCCGGGGCGGAGCCCCGAAGCGGGGTGCAGGGGCCGCAGGCCCGGCGGACGTACC